>JAYEFS010000305.1:0-2438 GCA_034658695.1 Methanobacteriota archaeon
GCTGCTTTCGCCTCTGCAAGCGCGTATCTGCGGATCAAGTAATCATCGCCGATGCATGACACAATCATTCTTGCAACCGGATATGGCAATACTTCGAGTTCTGACGATCTCAATGGCGTTGATAACGTCATAACGTTTCAACTTGCAGCCCGCGGTGGCGTATGGATCGCTTTACTCGACGTGTTCGCGATTCTGCAGGCTGTAAATGTAAAAAACCTCTGGGTGAATGTGCTTATGAGCGCTCTCTCGAACCAGACGCCACCATCGCTCTTTTATATATGTTTAGCCTGCCATACTCTTTTTTAACTTTCAGATGGTGGGTTATGCCATCGCTGATCTTTAAAATCGCTCCTCGCCCCTTCTCATCGATTATTATTTCGGCTGAGTTTTCCTCATTGGATATGTGGATAATATTATCGGTATTTATATCGGCGAGCAGGCTCCAGCCTGAACACTCATCCTCAAAGATGCGGATGGTTCTTCCATCCTCGGATTTGCAGATTTTTGCACGTTCCGTCCAGTCAATACTTTGGTCATCCTTGAGATACTTGAACAGCCTCTCATTATCATTTCCTGGGACATTGTCCCAGCTAAACAAACGCTCTTTTTCGATCCGGTAATAGTTAAGTGGATGCGAAACTTTTATACATAGATTATCAGCGCCAAAGCAATTCCCATAAGTCTTCAGCGTGTCACAGTCGGGTGTGGTGTATTCCCTTCCTGCGATGTGCTCGACCTGATATCTGGTTCGTGTTTCATCGAAATCTGGCGATCCGCCGAACATGCGAACGATCCCATCCACATCCATGCCAATATTCAGCAGAAACGATGTGACTGCAAATCTTGCAGAATGTGGGAGATTGATGCCTCCCTGCAGCATTGCGATCGCATGTCTGATGCACGGTGGAAATGCATCCGGATGGACTGGACCTTCGATTTCAAACTCATCCCTCCGTGCTTCAAGAGACTCTTTCACATCGTTGATATATTTTGATAATGCATTACAGATTTCGGACGGGATCTCAAGTGGCAGATTTTGTTGTATGTGATCGCTGATCGCCTCCTGCAGCAACCGTGTAAACTCACGCGTGGAAAGTGAAACCCAGCCTCGACACAATCCCCTGTTCACCAGTTTCCATCCTGAATCATGCATGCGGTGGGCATATCTGATATAATCTGCAAAATGTATTCTGAATCTTGTATCAGAAAAAGCGACGTGCATCTCGAATTCATTCCCCATTGTTATCAGGATATCTGGCGGTTCGGTTTTAAGAGACTCGTACACTGCTTTTGCCTCCGCAAGAGCATATCTTCGGATCAGATGATTATCATTGACGCAGGACACGATCATTCTAGCAATTGGGTATGATAACACTTCGAGTTCCGCCTCAATATCTGTATCAACATTCTTCTCGATCCCGCCTTCGTATATGTATAGCTTGCTGTTCTTCTTTTCAACTCTCAGGTCGTGAATTTCTTCATCGCTGATTTTTAAGGTTGCTTTTTCCCCCTTCTCATCGATCACTATTTTGACTGAATGTTTATCCTCGGAGATGCAGATGGTTCTACCGCTATCTAATTTGCGGATTTCTGAAATCTCTGCCCAGTCAATGTTGTGATACTCCATGAGGTATGTCAAGAGTCTCTCGTTATCATTTCCAGGGACATTGTCCCAGTTAAACAAATATCTACCCTTAATTGCCTGAATCACCCGTTCCATGCCGCGGGCACGGGCACGGGCATATGCACGTTTCTGGAGGAGATCCGGAATATCGATCCCGAGTTCCCTGACATAGGCAGCAGCTCCTGATGTGAAAGGGTATGTGACATGGCTTGGATCGAGCATTATATTCTCCATAGCCATATCCATTGCAAGCCACTTCTAACTTTGTGGTTGCCACAAGGATGCTACCAGATGAAGCCTGCTTTCCGGCACCAAACTCCGGGACGAAATTCACGCAACGCCCCGCCCGCATACGCCAGTGCGACACCATAATGACTTATGGGAGGATATAGCCACGTAAAACATCATCGGCACCTTTGAACAAAGACTTCTTAGCATCTTTTATGGAATTCTCCAGTTCTTCATCGCTTACAAGAGATTTGGCAATACCTCGCAGCGAAACAACCCTTTTCGGTCTCCGGAGCAATGTCCTGATGCTGTCAAGTTCGTTTTCAATCGAAGATAGTTTTGCGTATATCGCGATTTCGATACTATTGGAAACAGTTACATCCTGCATGTCCCCAACAGTTGTACCGTTTGCCATCATAATTCAATTGCTGCTAAATCCATGTAAAGTTATTGGGATATTCACGTTTTTTCACTCTACCCTTCTTCGCAGAATAGCACAAACGCCAGCGAGTTCCTATCACACCCCCCACCTGATGCGGCAAATTCTTCAGCCTACCAACAAACTCCTCGCTTGACATCCCCTTTC
>JAYEFS010000306.1:0-2435 GCA_034658695.1 Methanobacteriota archaeon
AGCGGATCGTGCCGGTTCGATTCGATGGTGGTTGTGCCGTGCAGCATGAAGACGCTCGCAAGCATCGCAAACGGCATATCCGGAACCTTGATCACGCGAACTGCCGATGTCTGCCTCAAGGAGGGGCGAAAACTGGTATTGGTCCCGCGGGAGATGCCTCTTAGCATGATTCACATCGAGAACATGCTTCGTGCAAAGCGTGCCGGTGCAGTGATCATGCCAGCATGCCCCGGATTCTATCCGAAGCCGGAGAGCGTCTCCGATGTTATCGACATTGTTGTCGGGAGGATACTGGACGTGCTCGATATCGAACATGAGTTGTATGAGCGATGGGGTTAATACCCTGCCAGAACCATGGTTATACCATGTCCAGCATGTTCGAGCAGATTTATGCGGAAAATCCCGGGTGGTTTGGCGAATGGTACGAGCCAGTGATCATTCTGATCTTCCTGATCGCGCTGGTGCTGATAATTCCGTACATCTACATCAATTTATTCGAGGATTACGTGAAGCAACTCGGACGAAAGCGATGAGAAAAGATGGGTGGATGAAATAGGGCGAAATGAGATGGAATGAACCGGGATGAGAGTCACACGCCTTACATCAGAATGTGCTGCCATCGATGAGCTGCTCGGCGGCGGATTTGAGACGGGTGTGGTAACGCAGATATTCGGCGCCGCAGGATCCGGGAAGACGAACATCTGCCTCCAGCTGATCATAGAATGTGTAAAGAGTGAAAAGAAGGTCGTATTCATAGATTCAGAGGGATTTTCTCCGGAACGATTCGAACAGATCGCCGGAAGCGATGCAGCAACGATTGCAAAAGATGTGCTCGTGTATGAACCGATAAATATCGAACAGCAGTACTCTTCCATAAAAGAACTCGATAAAGTGGTCAAAGAGAATGTGGGGCTCGTTGTTCTCGATTCTGCTACCACGTTCTACAGGCTTGCGCTCAATAACGGGGATGACATCTCTCTACGGAGGGGGCTTGCGAACCAGATAGCACATCTGCACAGGATCGCAAGAAAATACGATGTTGCGGTCGTGATCACCAATCAGGTCTATACAGAGATCGATTCGGGGCAGTTGCGCCCCGTCGGCGGAACTATGATTGCGCACCTCTCCAAAGCGATCGTCAAACTCGAACACATCGGAACAGGCAGGCGGCGAGCGGTCATACTGAAGCACAGGTCGAGACCCGAAGGGCTCTCCTGCGAGTTCCACATAACCCAACAAGGGGTGCGATGATCGATGGTTGTGATTGCGGGCTTGAGTGCAATTGCCCTGATACGTCCGATCATATTGATCACAATCAGCGTCACGCTCGCAAGCATCATCGTTGAGACCAATCTTCTGACAAGGTTCGGCGCGCTCTCGGCGGGGCTGTGCAAAGTCTCAAACCTCTCCCATGGATGTGTGCTCTCGCTTATCACATGCATCATGAGTTCGACCGGTGGAAAGTCGATGCTTGCCGAATTCTACAACCGAGGTGAGGTCGGCAGGACTGAAACAGCGCTGACTGTCGTGATGAGCACGTTTCCGATCGTTCTTGGCGAATCGCTCTTCCGGGTGCATGCACCGATCGCAATCGTGCTGCTCGGACCCGCAGTCGGCGGGGTCTATGTGATGCTCACGATGTTTGCGGCGTTCATACAGACACTCGGCGCACTGATCGCCTCAAAGGTCCTGCTCCCGAAGACACAGTACGCAATCGAAGCTGTGGAGCCATTGAAGCGTGAACCGATCGTATTCAACAGAGAGATCGTCAAAAAGGGAATAGAGCAGGCGCTGCCGACCCTGAGAAAGATCATTCCGATTCTGGCAGTTTCCATGCTCATAATAGGGGCTCTGCTGAATCTCGGTGCCGGCGCATACATCGCAGGCGCATTCAGCCCGATACTTAGTCTTCTGGGTCTGCCCAGCGATGTCATCTATGCGCTGGTCGCGCAGTTCATCCATTTCTCAGCGGGATATGCAGCGGTACACACGATGCTACTGGACGAGGCAATCACCGAAAAACAGGCAATTTTAACGCTTTTGATCGGGAGCGCAGTTGTTATAACTATGATCTACGTGAAATACAGTTTTTCGATGTACATCTCGCTATTCGGCAAATTTGGGTTCAAGATTACGGCGATCAGCTATCTCTCCAGCATGATTGCGAAGATGATCACGATTCTGATGGTTGTGACATGGTATTGACTCGCGACGCAACAACAATTCATAATTCGTATGTGTTTAGCAGCACTGTCTGAAAATCAAGTGATTTATCACCGCGGAGCAAACTGACCCAGCAAGGCACTGTACTGGGGTGATGAAAACTCCCCATATTCGGGTGAGTTCCACATCCCAAAACCTTGCCATTTTTGTTCCTTTTTGTCACCCCGTCCTCAATGGACAATAGATAAGTGGCGCGCTGAATACGGCGCGTT
>JAYEFS010000307.1:0-10503 GCA_034658695.1 Methanobacteriota archaeon
TATAGACATTCGAGAATGCAAGAGGCATGCAAAGTGTGTTCTGAATCCATTTCACAAGGATTCTGGACTGTACGCCCTTACTTACCTCGGAAAACGAGACGTGCGAGTCAAACTCGTTGACGATCTCATGACCGTACTTCCTGAGGAACTTCTGGATCTTGCAGTTGTAATTCTCGCAAATTGCCTGCGCTACCTTGCAGATTGCAGAAAGCGACCTGGTTATGTCGTCATCATCAACACCATTCGCTTTGAGGATGTCTGTTATGGTTTTCACACGCGAGTTAGCAGGATTAACCATACCGTTATCCATTATCGGAATTCCAGCCAGGTCCTCAACCTCCAGCAGGTTTAAGTCTGCAATCTCGTTTGCCAGTCTGCGCGCATCCCTGTACGAATGCTGTGTGAGTTCCGCGAATATGCAGTAGACCAGTTCGGTCCAGCGGCTGCTTTCATCTTCCCATTTGTAGTCTGCAGGGAGGAGATGCCTGTACTCCGCATAGATCTCCCTGATCCGACCCTCAAGGACAGCAACCCTCTCAGGTTCTGTATCTTTCATGGATACTTTCTTCATTTGTGCCATTTTTAATGCCTCCATATATAAAGTTTTGCTACATCGTAGCATCGTTCCACACGATTGTCTTACGGTGCGGTGGTGGTGTGCGGACGTGACCACTGCCGCCATAAGCATCATTCGGGAGCAATGTATCAACATCTTAGTTGGTATTTGGGATTATTAAAGCTTGTTGTTCCCATCTTTGGCAATAGTGGACATCAAAAGCCCATTAAATCCCACGTGATGTTCCATAGTGGGCAGTTAACACGACTTCGTGGCGCGATATCCCACTTGCCATATATTGATGTCCACCCATCAAAATATAAGTGATAACAGAATATATATCGATGGGCATTCATAAGATGGAGACGCGTGAACCGCCCAACATGACATCGAACAAGAATAACTGCTGGTGATCTGACATGAATATAAAACATTTCATAGCAACATACATAATCGTGCTCACCTTCTGGCTACTGCTCTCAGCACACTTCGACAAGTTCCACGTGGGCGCAGGAATCATGTGTTCGGGATTAGTGGCTTACGCATCCCACGATCTCTTATTTAAAGACACGGAAAAACACAGGTTGACAAAGACCCTGCGGTTCATCACATACATTCCGTGGCTCATCTACCAGATCGTGCTCGCAAACATCGACGTCGCAAAACGGGCGCTCTCGCCAAGTATGCCTATCGACCCACAGGTGGTCACGTTCAAGACGATCTTAAAGAGCGATGTGGCGCGTACCGCGCTTGCAAACTCGATAACGCTCACCCCCGGAACAGTTACAATTGACATTGTGGACAATGTTTTCTATGTGCACGCGATAGCTAAGGAGCCTGCTGACGACCTCCTGGAGGGCGCGATGGAGCGCAGGATTGCTCACGTATTTATGGAGGACTGATAGATGACAGGTGCATTACTCTTCGGAACGATAGGGATGGTGGATGTCTTTCTGGCTATGGCAATCTCAATCGTCATGGCAAGCTTTGTTTCGCTCTACCGTGGCATCGAGGGACCCGGAATCTTCAACCGGATCATCGCTGTGAACGTGATCGGAACAAAAACAATCGTGCTTCTGGTTCTTATCGGGTTCATCTACGAACGACCGGATTTTTTCGATATTGCTCTTGTTTATGCGATTCTTAACTTTATTATGACGATAGCAGCGACGAGGTACTGAAAAGAGGAGGAAAACAATGTCTGATACAACAATGATAACGAATATACTCACGGTCATGCTCTTGCTGGTGGGCGTATTCTTCATGCTCGCGGGAACGATCGGGTTCTTGCGATTTCCCGATTTCTACTCACGGATGCACGCCACAGGCAAATGCGATACATTAGGCGAGGGGCTGATGCTCGTTGCGCTGATCGTCTACGAGGGCGTGACATTCGTCAGCGTGAAGATACTGTTTCTGATCGCATTCATCCTACTTGCGAACCCGACCTCGACTCACGCGATCGCAAAAGCCGCGTACGACGTCGGGCTCGAACCATGGCGGAGCTTTGATTCCGAAGAGGTGGAGTGGATGAATACAGGCAATACTGGCAACACCGACGAAGGCAGAGCCGGAGAAGACGGCGGTGAGGTAGAATGATATGGATACTCGATATCACGATGCTGTTCTTCCTTGTGATCTGTGCAATCGCCGCAATCTCGATAAAAGACCTTCTCTCAGCGATTATCATCCTGTCAGGATACAGCCTGATAATGGCGGTCGTCTGGGTCGAGATGCACTCGGTCGATGTCGGATTCACAGAAGCTGCGGTCGGCGCGGGGATAACTACAGTCCTCTTCATCGCAACACTTGCAAGAACCGAAGGGAGGAGTGAAGATTGAAGACACTCGCACTCTTCGTGGTCGTGATTACAGGCGCGATGCTGATCTATGCAGGACAGGATCTGCCACCGTTCGGGGACCCAAACACAGATATGTACCAGCACAGGATGACGCAGCGGTTCATCGAATGCTCGGATACCGAATCGGGAGTTCCAAACATCGTAACCGCCCTGCTTGCCAATTACAGGGGTTATGATACGCTCGGAGAGACGACGGTGATATTCACCGCCGGGATGGCAGTTATACTGCTCCTCAGGAGGCGTGAAAGATGAGCAGGATTCAGGAGAGTGTGATCATCAGAACGGTTGTGCGGATCATGGTCCCGTTCATCGAACTCTTCGCGCTCTATGTGATCATGCACGGCGCAGGCGGACCAGGCGGTGGCTTTCAGGGTGGCGTGATCTTCGGGGCGGCAATCATACTCTACGCGATGATATACGGCATCGCCGAAGGAAAGAAGAAGATGTCTGATGCTCTCGACAGGATCCTTGCCAGTACGGGATTGACCATATATGCAGGAACAGGACTCTTATGCATCCTCTTTGGCGGGATGTTTCTCCAGTACGGCGCGGTCCCGCTCATCCCGGATAACCCTGCTGAGGTCTCCAAATATCTGATCGATCTGGTGGAGATCGGGATCGGCACCACAGTAGCAGCAGTCATGATCTCGCTATTCTTCGATGTCTCACCACCCGAATCAGAAGAAGGAGAACTGCCTGATTACGAGGGGGTAGACTGATGACTGGAATTCTTGATGTCGTCTATGCCGAGTACAATTACTGGATATATGTGACGCTGATGATGATCGGGTTCTATGCGATGATCGCAAAGAAGAACCTCATCAAGAAGATTATCGGAGCGAACATCTTCCAGACTGCGATCTTCCTCTTCTACATCTCGCTTGCAGACATCACCGACGGCACCGCCCCGATTCTTTTGGATGGACATGGCGGCGAGCATGTGGAACATGCGGCTGATGTGATCTACACAAACCCGGTCCCACATGTGCTGATACTAACAGCAATTGTGGTCTCGGTCAGTACCACCGCTGTGGCACTGGCACTCATCATCAGAATATACAATGAGTACGGATCCCTCGACGAGGACGTGATCCTTGCGGCAAGAAAGAGTTTGCAACCAGAGTTTTCCGAGTATGCAAGGCAGAAAGGTGTCGCTGAGGTGAGTCGCCAATGACCGGATTCGACGCAATTGCAACCCACCTGCCCGTACTCACAGTCGTAATCCCGCTGATTGCAGGCTTTCTGACGCCGATCGTTGGATGGATCGACCGCAGACTCCCGTGGTACTGGGTGATGCTTGCAACGCTTGTGGTTCTCCTGATAACATTGAGTAATCTCGCAACTGTTGTCAACTCGGGAACGATTCACTACAAACTCGGTGGCTGGAACCCGCCGTTCGGTATCGAATACGTGATAGACCTCCTGAACGGGTTCGTCTGCCTGATAATTGCATTCATCGGGTTCATGGTATCGATATACTCAAAAGAAAGCGTCAAAAAGGAAGTTCCCGGTAAGACGACCCAGTTCTACACCGTATTCCTGCTCCTGATCACTGGACTCATGGGAATGACAATCACCGGGGATATCTTCAACTTCTATGTATTCCTTGAGATCTCGTCACTCACCGCTTACGCACTGATTGCCATGGGCGACCGCGGGGACGGCGTTGTCGCAAGCTTCAACTACCTGATCATGGGTACCGTCGCAGCATCGTTTATCCTGCTCGGGATCGGTTACCTCTATGCGGTCACAGGCACGCTGAACATGGCTGACATGCACAATCTCCTGCCAGACATCTATACGAACAAGGTCGTGCTTGCTGCGCTCGCATTCTTCATGGCGGGTTTCAGCATCAAGGTCGGTCTCTTCCCGCTCCATGCGTGGCTTCCCGATGCGTACACTCATGCACCATCGACAGCAAGCGCGCTCATCGCAGGGCTGATGACAAAGGTCGGCGTCTATGCGATGGTCCGGTTCATGTTCTCTGTCTTCACACCCGCATTTGTTATCGATGTGAACATGACAGAGATTCTCACATGGGCTGCTGCGCTTGCAATCATCATGGGGTCGGTCTTTGCAATAGCACAGAGCGACATCAAGCGGATGCTTGCATACTCAAGCATCAGCCAGATTGGCTACATCCTCTTAGGTTTTGGTCTTGTGAACGTGATCGGGATTACGGGAGGGCTTCTGCACATCATGAACCACGCCTTTATGAAGTGCGCACTCTTTCTTGTGGCGGGTGCGGTATTCTACAAGACCGACATCAGAAACATATACCAGTTCCAGGGGCTCGGAAAGAAGATGCCTGTTACAACAACCGTCTTTTTGATAGCCGCCCTCTCGATGATCGGAGTTCCGGGAACCGTTGGTTTTACGAGCAAGTGGTATCTTGCGCTCGGATCAATAGAAGCGAATCAATGGATCTTTGTTGCGGTCATCCTTGTATCAAGTCTGCTCAACATCGTCTACTTCTGGCGGATATTTGACAACATCTGGTTCGGACACCCGCACGAGATAAAAAACATCAAACGAGACGAGGCACCGCTAACAATGCTGATTCCGATGATGATACTGGCTATTCTCTGCGTATACTTCGGATTCTTCTCGCTCTATCCGATCGAACATATATTTGAACCACTGGCACAAACACTGCTGAGTGGGGTGCCCTGAGGTGATCATGATGGTTACAGAGATTAATTCAATAACCCCGCTCCTTGCTGTGCTCGTATCGATGGTCGCGTCAGTCATGATCCTCGCATTTGGCAAATACCCGAATATCAGAGAAGGCTGGACATTTGTTGCCGCGTTTATCAAGTTCGGGCTCGTAATCTCGATGCTTCCGCTGATACTCAAAGGGGATGTAATCACCTGCACAGTTGTTAATATGCTCCCAAATCTCCCGATCGCATTCAAGGTTGACGCATTCGGGATACTCTTCGCGATTACATCCTCGTTCTTGTGGATATTCGTCTCGTCCTACTCCATCGGCTACATGCGATCGCTGAATGAACATGCGCAGACCAGATACTTCTTCTGCTTTGCAATAGCGCTCTCATCAGCCGTCGGAATCGCATTCTCAGCCAATCTATTCACGCTATTCCTGTTCTACGAACTCCTGACGATCTCGACATACCCACTCGTTGCACATATCGAGACGCCTGAGGCGATCAGTTCAGGCAGGAAGTACCTGACGTACCTGATGATCGCAGGCGTCTCACTGCTATTCTCGATTCTGGTGGTATACCACTACACAGGAACAACCGAGTTTTCATTCAGCGGCATCGCCGGAATGGAGACTATACCACAGACGACGCTCATAATCCTCTTCATAACGTTCATGATCGGATGTGCCAAAGCTGCGTTCATGCCACTTCATGCGTGGCTGCCAGCGGCGATGATTGCGCCAACTCCGGTGAGCGCACTTCTCCATGCGGTAGCAGTTGTGAAGGCGGGTGTCTTCACAGCGGTACGGGTCATCCTCTACGTCTTTGGGGTCGATCTAATGCAAGACAGCGGTCTCTGGCTCTACATGGCGTATTTCGTCTCGATCACGATCATTCTCGCCTCGGTCTACGCACTGATGCAGGACAACCTCAAGAAACGGCTTGCATACTCGACAGTGAGCCAGTTATCATACATCGTACTTGGCGCAGTGCTCATAACACCGCACGGAATCACAGGTGGGATGCTGCATATCCCATACCACGCGTTCATGAAGATCACGCTTTTTATGTGCGCAGGAGCACTGATCGTGACTGCTAAGAAGGAGAACATCAGCGATATGAACGGAATCGCCAGACAGATGCCGATCACGATGCTCGCATTTACCATAGGAGCGCTTGGCATGATCGGGATGCCGCCCGCTGGTGGGTATGTGACCAAGTGGTTCCTGCTCCTGGGCGCTGCTGAGCTGCACAGCATGATTTTAATCGCAGTCTTACTTGTGAGCGCGGTTCTTAACGCCGCATACTTCTTCCCGGTAATCTATGTTGCGTTCTTCAAGAAACCAGACCATAAACTCGCGTACAAGGAGGCGCCGCTAACGATGCTGGTTCCACTTGTCTTGACTGCGATCATATCGATTGTAATCGGGATATGGCCCGATGCGCCAGGGATGTTTCTTGATATCGTCGAGATAGCGGTCGTGAATGTTACCAGAGGAGGGATCTGACGATGTGGTTCATGAAAATCCCGTCAAGACCACGAATTAATAAGTCATATTTGTGTCATTCGTCCATTCGTGCCATTCGTGATAAAATCGGGGATGTTAGCATCCGTGTAATCATTGAGGGAGGGATCTGACGATGTGGTTCTTAGAAAGATGGCTGGAAAACCCAAAAACCGTGAAAAAATTAGTTTACGTACTTTACGCAAGTCTTATCATCAGTTGCCTGCTCGGATTTGCGATTCACTTTGCGCCGCCCGCGGAACATGTAGAGCCCGCCGAGCATGTTGAACATGCTGAAGATGCCGCACACGGCGAACACGCTCCGTTCGCATTTGAGCAGATACCCATCTTCGGTGCGATCTTTGGGTTCATCGTGTGCGCACTGCTCGGTCTCGGCGCAAAGGCGTACGGACATAACGTTGTCATGAAAGAGGAGGATTATTATGACAAATGAAATCCTCACCGTGCCACCAGCCGCGATATTCATCGTTGGAGCACTTCTAATCCCGCTCTTCAAAGGGAGGGTGCGGCAGGCATACATGCTACTGATAGCGGTTGCAGCCATAATCAATGTCTATTTCATGCAAAACGGCACCTACTGGCAGCATCCATTCATGGAGTATGAACTGATCCTCGGGAGAGTCGATCTCCTCTCCAAATGCTTCGGATACGTCTTCACAATCGCGGCCCTCGCAATGACCTTCTATGCGCTGCGTGTGAAAGAAGCAGGCGAGCATGTTGCCGCGTTCCTCTACATCGGAAGCGCTCTTGGCGTCGTCTTCGCAGGCGACCTGATCACCGTCTTCATCTTCTGGGAGGTCATGGCGTGGGCATCAGTCGTATTGGTCTGGTACCGACGCACGAAGGCATCGATTGACGCAGGATTTCGGTACCTACTGGTGCATGTCGTGGGAGGCGTCCTCTTACTCGGCGGAATCATCCTCTACATGCATGAACCGGGCGGGCTTGTTGACGGCACTCTGATCGTTAACGGCACTCTGGCTAAAGTTGTTCCATTCACAATCAACACATTCACTTACGCGTCCCCGGGGGCGATCCTGATCCTGCTTGGATTCATCATCAACGCGGCAGTGCCGCCGCTTCACGCATGGCTGCCTGACGCATATCCTGAGGCAACAATAACCGGTGCGGTCTTCATGACCGCGTTCACCACAAAAACAGCAGTTTATGTTCTTGCCCGCGGGTTTGCAGGCTTCACAATAGACGGATTCGCGATCCTGATGTGGCTCGGTGCAATAATGGCAATCTACGGTGTTGTCTATGCCATTCTTGAGAACAACATCAGAAGGCTTCTCGCTTATCACATCGTGAGTCAGGTCGGCTACATGGTCTGCGGCATAGGGATTGCGGCAAGTGCTGCAAGCGTGACTGGCACCAGTATTATCAGCCAGACTGCAATTGACGGAACCGCTGCACATGCATTCTGCCACATACTCTACAAAGGGCTCCTATTCATGAGCGCAGGCGCAATCATCTACATGACCGGCAAAAGCAAGTTAACAGAACTCGGCGGGCTCTATAAGGTGATGCCGCTCACGATGATTCTCTACATGATTGCAGCATTCTCGATTTCAGGAGTACCGCTCTTCAACGGCTTCACAAGCAAATCCATAATCATCCACGCCGCAGAGATGGCTGGCAATGCGCCAATCTTCCTGATGCTCGAGGTTGCTGCGGTCGGAACGTTCCTTTCAGTCGGGCTGAAACTGCCCTACTTTGCATTCTTCGGAAAAGACGCCGGGATCAAGGCAAAAGACCCGCCCGCAAACATGCTGATCGGAATGGGGATCGCCGCATTCCTCTGCATCCTTCTCGGGGTATACCCAAGTCTGCTGTACAATATACTGCCGTATCCGGAAGCGGTTGCCGATTATGCGCCGTACGCAGCAGGACATCTTGTGGGAACGCTTCAGTTGCTGCTCTTTACGTACGCAGGCTTCCTCGTCCTCAAGAAGAGACTGCACCCTGAGAACTCAATCAGCCTCGATACCGACTGGTTCTACAGGAAGGGCAGCGTGATCTTTGTCTGGATCATGAACAACCCGCTCGCACGTGGCACACAATGGACGATTGACGCAACGCTGGCTGTCAAGGACTTCGCGGTCTGGTTCAGCAAGAACCCGGTTGAAGCGCTCGGAATCGTTGTTGACAAGGTATGCATCAGGGTTCTCCGCATCTCAGAGGGTGCGACCGCCGGGGAAGAGAGCGCGGAAAAGGTGCTCGATTCAAGGATACAGACATATCCGGGAGAGCCTGTGCGAAGAGACCCAATCGGGGTCTCGGTCTTGCTCGGAACGATCTTTTTGTTCGCGTATCTGGTGATCTACGTGGTTGCACCGCACCTCTCGATCTATTCGATGATCGGGCTACTTGTGGTTGCTGTGACTGCGGGAATCGGGATGCGGGTGCGGGAGATGATGCGGGGGGTTGCGGGGTGAGGTCATCCGGTGTGGCGCGTCTCAGACCCGAGTTATTAGCCCCCACCCAACCACGTACTCAAAAAAGATAAGTAAAAATATAACTACCCAGGTGCCAAAACAGTATCATGCGACTTCGCTATACCGGCACTGTTTGACCCGGAACACAGCATGAGCCAAACGGGAATATAACCGCAGAGTGCTGCTGAGTGACGCTGAGGGGGATACGACTCGTGCGTTCCTCTGCACCCATCAGCGGTTATTTTTCTTGCCAGAAAGCATAGAATCACAATCGAGGGACCAATCAATATACCTGAGTAGTTACGATGAATGATTTACTAACTATAAAGAACAGAGTAAAATCATGAAATCCAGAGAAGAAATCCTGAAGGCACTCAAAAAAGAACTCCCCCCCATCAGCAAAAAGTTCAGCGTGAAAACCATCGGCTTATTCGGCTCTTATGCGAGAAATGAGCAGACAGAGGAAAGCGACATCGATTTACTCATTGAGTTTGAAAAACCAGTTGGGTTCTTCAAGTTCATAGAACTCGAAGATCATTTAAGCGAGAAACTTGGAGCAAAGGTTGATCTGGTAACTCCGGAAGCCTTAAAGCCCATAATAAAACCTTATGTAATAGGGGACGTTGTTTATGCCTAAAGAGAGGAATATCCAACTTTTTCTTGATGATATACTTGAATCTATACGCAAGATCAAGGCATATACACAGAATATGGGGTATGGTGAGTTTATACAGGATGAAAAAACGAAAGATGCGGTTTTTAGAAATCTTGAGGTTATAGGTGAAGCCACCAAAAACATCCCGAATGAGGTAAAGGAGAGGTATCCGGAGGTTAACTGGAAGTCGATAGCAGGGATGAGAGATAAGCTGATTCATGAATACTTCGGTGTCAGTACCCCGATAGTCTGGGAGACGATAGAAAGTGATATTCCGGTGTTTGAGGGTCAGATAGAGAAGATCATGGAAGAGGCGAGATCAAGTGATGGATAAATTCACAGAACAATCCCTTGTCGAGGACTGCACCATAGACAAACTCCGGAGGGCACAATCGAAGTATTCAGTGAAAACACTATAGGCAGGTAACTACGCAGGTGTATTGGTTGGTCGCCCGATTGCGATCTTACACTCTATGGTACGAAAACCAACCGCAGAGGGCGCGAAGGTTCGCAGAGTGGTTAACTGTTTATTTCTCCTCCGCGGTTAAATTCCCTGTTTGGCTCAGGTTGTGTTCCGGATCAAGCAGTGCCGATATAGCGAAGTCGCATGGAGACTGTCATGTCATCTGGTGCTACAGAAGATTCCATGAATCTGTTCAAGTGAGTTATACATAAGTTTCGGCAATCCCTATTTAACCGACAAGTTAAATTAGAGAAGACTTATATACTATAATCGCACATATCTATTTGTGACTTCCCACGATTCGCAGACCCGGTCGTCTATGATACTTCAGGTTATGA
>JAYEFS010000308.1:0-2424 GCA_034658695.1 Methanobacteriota archaeon
TCTTTTATTCTCTCAAAACCTGAGTGAACGAGACTGAATAGCGTGTCGCGTTCAGACGCTCCCGAGGTTTTGTTTCTGTTTTACTCATGCAAACTACCCTCTTTTGGGTTCCGAATTTACTAAACATCATTTGGAATTATTCTTTTTGCGTCTCAACATTGTACGTAAATGTTTACGAAAGTATAGAGAATCGACCCTTTGACTGCATGCGTTTATAGATACAACGGGAATTGCTGCCTGTAGGCAATCCTTCTCCGAAACGATCCCCCAATTGCAACGCAATGTTAAATACCACCGCGGACACCAGTCACCATAATGACGGAGATAACAGACCGGGACAGTGCCCTCTTCGAGGCGGGAATCAAGCTTGGCGCCCTGTATCACCAGTTCGTTGGCTCTCCGGTAAGTCCGGACACTGCCGGCAGTCTGGAGCGGGCGATTCAGAACAGCATCGCGTTGCAGCCGCATGTGCAGTCGATTACAGTTGCAATCGACCGTGATATGATAGAGAGTTCGCTAAACGACTTCGGATACTGCGAGCTTGCTGGCAGGATGCTCGATGTGAAGGCGACAATCAGATACGGCAGCGCACTCGTGCACGCAGGCATGCGATACGACGAAGACTCCGATTATCCGATGATGTTTGTAGAAGGAATCGAGGCGAGATGATGATCTGCACGGGCTGTGCGCTTCTATGCGACGACGTCGAAGAGAATGACTGCGTGAAACATGCATGCCGGATCGGAAGAGCGCATATCACGAGCATGCAGGAGACCCGTCCGATGATTGCTCAAGAGATTGTGGGGATGGATGCTGCGATCAAAAGTGCGGCAGACATTCTAGCAGACGCAGAGAAGCCTCTCTTCGTTGGGTTTGGAAATTGCATCACAGAGACACAAGAAACCGGAATTGCGCTTGCAGAGAAGATTGGCGCCGGCATACAAACATTTCACACAGAAATTTTTGACGATATCCTTAATGGGGCTCTCAAGACATGCACGCTTCCCGAGGTTCGGGATTACGCGGACGTCGTCGTATTCTGGGGGACCGACCCCATGAACACGCATCCGCGACTGTTATCAAAGTACGCATACTACCCACGCGGCGAGAAACGGCAACGCGGATGGGAGGAGGACAGGACCGCAATCACAATTGACATCCGCGAGTCGTACACCGCGAGCATCTGCAGGGATACGCACATAATCCCTCCACACGGGCATGCTGATTTCATGGGCGCACTCATGGATGCGCTCCGAAACAAAGTTCCGAAGACGACGTATGACAAGAAACGGATACTGAAACTCGCAGGCGTCCTGAAGAAAGCCGAGTTCGGGGTAATCTTCGCGGGAGTTGATCTGATCAGGTCGGTTCCGCGGGATATGCTCATCCGGCTGATGGAACAACTGAACAGCGTCTCAGATTTCCGGATTCTTCCGCTGGTTCCGGGATATAATCTGCGCTCGATTGCCGCACAGTTGCACGGTCGTCCGGATCGCGGTGGTGCTGGTGGTAATGGTAGCGCTGTTAGTGGTGGGGATAGCAGTGATGACGGTGGTAGTGGTGTGGATCTGCAGGATTCGGACTGCATCCTCTGTCTCGGATTTGATCTCGTGAACTCGCTTCCCGCAGACCGCATAAACGGGAAGACGATCGTGATTGATCCGAATGAGACACTGCAATCAAGGTATGCCGATGTCGTGATCCCGTGTGCTGCAGGCGGTGTTGATTGCGCCGGAACTGCGATGCGAATGGATGGTATCGCTGTAAAACTCCCGCAAAGCAGGGAGAGTGAGCGTATACCAGATCAGGAGATCATGCGGCGACTGCTCGAGGTGGTCTGATATGGGAAAGTCGATGAAAATGGATCTGGGCTTCGACGAGTTTCTGGCAGTCCCGGAATACGCCATTCTGGTCGTCACGTATCCCGACATCTTCCAGACTGAGGCGAAGTTGCTGCACGGGAAATTCAGCGAGGAGTACCGGGATCTGTCGGCGGTAATCGTGCTTGATTCGGAGGATCTGGAGAAGATCGGGGTTAAAGAGGGTGATACCGTAAAAATAAGCAGTGAACGTGGTTCGGTCATCGCAACGGTGAAGGGATCTGAGAAAGAGCATCCTGGAATTGGATATATGCCGGAGGGTGCATGGTCAAACGTTCTTGGTTTGGGTCCGGTATCCGCGAAGGTGAGTAAATCAGGGCGGAGTGTGCCTGCAATCAACGAGTTGTGCAGGTCTTATTCCAATTGATCCTGACTTTCGGTGAATTGAAATGTAATGCCTTTTCATCGTCACAGAAAACATGTAGTAGTACCAATGATAACAACGCGATTGAAGAATGGACGTTTGAAAAGGGTGGAACGTGTCCTACCTGCGTGACTCCTTTTGGACTGCAATTTACGTTTCACCGAAAATCGAGATTGCCCA
>JAYEFS010000309.1:0-10461 GCA_034658695.1 Methanobacteriota archaeon
AACTGTTTGAGATTATACCGTCGCTCGTGGCTGATTTGTGTTGCGAAGCGATGATGTAGATGTTTACGAAACAGCAAAGAAACAGTCCCTCGCTTGCATGCGTTTACAACCATAGCGGGAATTGCTGTTATGAATCCGTTGCGGGTAAAATCAAGTCGGACTTTGAAAAATCAAAATTCTGGGGGCAATTGATAGAGTGTTTACAGGAGTATGATCGGGAATATTCTTTGGAGCGGGAATATCCATTACTGATGTCAGACGATCCACCAGAGCTATATATAAAGTCATTTGATTCATTTCTTCTAAAAACATTCAGAAAAAATGTTATAGAGAATAAAAATTGGCCAAATGACCCAAATAACGGGCGGATACTTCCAGATAATTGGCATTCGTCAATAAATGATATTGTAAGAACTCTGATCGTGGTTAAATATTTAGATGGAGTTCAATTTATCATGGATAATATAAAATCATTATGTGAACAAAATGGTCTAACCCCCAATATCTTCTTGGAAGCCAGAGAAGAAGGCTACTACGCAGCACATTTATATGTGCGGGGCGAATTTGAAATTCCGAGAATTGATTGGGATACAGACAAAGTAGATATTTCAATTGAAATTCAAGTGACAACCCAGTTGCAGGATGTCATCCGAAAGTTGCTGCATAAATATTATGAAGAGAGGCGAAAACAGGTGATGGGTGATGATATGGAATGGCAATGGGACTACAAAAGCGATGAGTTTGCCGCAAATTATTTAGGTCACATACTTCATTACGTTGAAGGTATGATAGTAGAAATTAGAGAGAAACAAAAGGAGGAACAGATATGAAACAGGAGTTCGTAGACTATCTTGGGTCGATTGGCATCAAAGCAGGGTCACTTCTCGACCGAATCGAATCGATTTATGAGTTCTATATGGACATGTGTCCTGATGAGATTGCAGATATCTTTGTCACGGATTACATCGACTCGGGGGGTAAAAGAGTGTATGAAAACCTGTGGTTTTTCTCTGACAAATATGTCATGGAGGCAAAGGGATTTGCTGTGGGAAAGGATGATTTTGATATTACTCCGATAAAGGACCGAGTGATACACTGCACAATCCAAAAACAAGATTATGATTTCAAAGAGGTAACAGACAAATCAAGGCTTCATTTGCTGTTTGGATTGGATACTGGGGCCATTGCCGATTTCAAAGCTTCGAAAGAGAATTGCGACGCACTTAAGAATATAATTTTCAAATATATGAAACCAAATATGCAAGGGTAGTTTCATGTCATGGACTGGAGTGTTGTCATGGTTGAGTTTTTCGCAGATCTGATACCATCGCAAAGATGGGCGGTATTGAGAGAGAACTTGAAGAAGGTCGTTATTCTACCGCAAAAGACAGGGCAGATGCGAATAACTGATTTCTTGTGAACCGTACCCCGTCCCAAGCCCTCTGCAAAATCCTTCCGACTACGCCCCAACCGGACTCTCCCGCAGCCAATCGATGTCGGACTGATACAGCTTCCGCAGATCTCTGAGCCCCAGCCTGAGCATCGCAACCCTGCTGACGCCGAGCCCCCATGCGAGCACAGGACACTCAATTCCGAGCGGCGCTGTAACTTCCTCTCTGAATATGCCTGCTCCGCCGAGTTCAACCCATCCAAGGCTATCGACATAGACCTCTGCCTCAACAGACGGCTCTGTGTACGGGAAATACCCGGGTCTGAACCGCACATCCTTAAATCCGATATGGTGGTAGAACTCGACGAGATACCCGAGAAGGTTGGCAAACGAGACATCTGGGTCCATCACCACGCCTTCGAGCTGCTCGAACTCGGGCGTATGCGTCGGATCGATCGCCTCGCGGCGGTAGACCCGGTCGATGCAGAACGCCTTTTTTGGTGGATCAGAGTGCTCTGTGAGGTACCTGATCGTGATTGCTGTTGTGTGGGTGCGCAGAACTTCTTTTCGGGACAGTTTCTCGCTCCATTCCCCGCCCCATCCGGTAGACCCGGTCTCGCCACCAAATTCGTGGACGTCCCTGACTTTCTCATAGCCTTCGGGCAGTTCCGCCTCGCTATTAAGGTAAAACGTGTCCTGCATCTCCCGTGCCGGATGATCCTGCGGCTGGAAGAGCGCATCGAAGTTCCAGAACGAGCTCTGCACGACGTCCCCCTTAATCTCGGTGAACCCCATCTCAAGTAGTATCCTGCGCATCTGATCAATCAAACGCTGGTACGGGTGAATTTTCGCAGGATACGTCCGCGGAACAGTTGCGTGGATATTATAAGCACGGATGTTGTCCCACTTGCGGCTTCGTATGATATCAGATGTCAGCTGCACAATCTCTGCGGTCTCTTCCACCTGCGGAATCTCGCTCGCGAGTTCTATGCCTTTTTCTGTTATCGCAATCGTTCTGAGTTTTTTCTCGGTCACATTAACCAGTTTTCGTTTGATCAGATCCTTTACTGCTTTCTCGTGTGCGTTCGCAGTCAGAACACCTTCTTCAAGCAGTATCCTGAGCGCGTCCTCATCTGCGCCCATATCTGGCGCGGCGTCACCAGTGGGTACGACTACACCCTCCACAATCGCGCCCCATCCTTTGCGGCGCAGCCATCCCATGGATATCCCAACAATTGCCGGAGGGAATCTGGTCTTCAGATCAGATATCGTCACATCTTCGCTGCAAGACTGCACATACGATAGTATCTGGCGTTCGGGGAGCCCCCCTCTCGCATATTCTTTTCCCTCTTCAGAGATGGTGTAAATCTCGGTTATGGATTCTTGAATCGCAGAAAGTCCCTTCTCCTCCAGAAGATAGGCAGACTGCATCAAAGCATCCGGGTTCAAGTCTGATTTTGCTGCAAGTTCTGCTGGCGGTGATCGTTTCAGGTCGCTTAACGCCGAAAGCACGCGTTTTTCATTGGGTGTGAGTTGCATGATATGACCTCTGTATCTACTCTGTATCCGGTGTCATCCACTGTTATCTAATTCCATTCGATTCCATCTACTTCCGTAGCCAGCAGCTACGCCTTGAGCCCCCACATCTCAAATGCGATCACTGGCTGATCCAGCCCGAAGTTCAGTATCACACCTGGGTGCACCTCTCCGAAGACGCCGACAGACTCGCCGTTGATTATGATGTCGGCACAGCGGCAATCGATGAATGCGGGGTCGTCTGACTCAGTGATATCGTAGGCGGCTCTGCGCTCACACATAACAGAGTCCACAACCGATCTGATCTCACTGAAGTTTGCATGCACATCGATTGCGACCGCTGCGAGATGCACCTCGTTTCGCCCGCCAGAGACGACCTCGCCCGCCTCAAAGATGCGCTGCGGTAGCTCCCGGTGCTGGTTGAACGAGAGTATCTCGAGCAGGTTCGGAAGGATCGTGGTGCGCAGCATCGTCTGTTCCCTCGTGATCGGGTGCATGACCCGTGTGACGCTGCTTGTTGTGCTGTGTGTGCTGTGTGTGGTATATGTGTCGCTGGGGTGCGGGTGTGGTCTCTGCATCATCTCAAAGTGCACGGTCTCGCTCGTCAGCGTGAACGGCATGACCTCGTAGAAGCCCAGACCCACCATAATCTCGCGGAGATTTGATTTCATGCGGGAGATCGGGTGCTCCTCGCCTATTGTCATGGTCTCGGGCAAAACCGGCTTAATTCTGTCGTACCCATACCCGATTGCGACATCCTCGAAGATGTCGTATGCATGCATGATGTCTGCACGGTACGCGGGCACGACAACCTCGATTACGTCATCAGAGAGTGTTGTTGCGCCAAAACGCATCCGCCGGAGGGCTTGCAGGACTTCATCATGACCCATATCCAGTCCGAGCAGAGCGTCTGCGTCGCTAACTGATATATTGCGGGTTTTCGGAGCGAGATCTGGTGTTATGTGGGTGGTTTCGGGCGTACATACCTGCACAGACTCAATCTCTGCACCACGTTCCGCAATCGCCGTAACAACGATGTTCAGCGCAACGGAAACGGACTTATCCATACCGGTGACCTCGATTACGAGATTTTCAGTATCGTTTTGCACCCGTGTCAGCGTTCCATTGATGATCGGCGGGAATGATAGGACATTATCCTCTGAATCAAGTATTAATGGGTATTTATTGAATTTTTCGAGAAGGTGTGCGAATTTGACCCCCTTTGGATGCTTCTTCAGCATATCCCCAATCGACATCGGGACATCGAAATCGAGCGGGACGAATTCGTACGATGGGTCTGCCGCGATGTATCTGAACGGCGGAACCACGCGGTCGAGGTCGTGCACGCCGATTGAGACCTTGGCACGGTTGCGCCCGATTCCCCAGTGCAGATCCTCCTGCAGTTTCATCAGCGATTCTATAGAGTGTTGCGTGAATTTAATCCCCTTCACAACTGCACAAGCAAGAAATGGGCGTATGTTTCCAATCTCCTGATCATATATGATGCTGACATCCGATTCTCGAACCTCGTACTCCGGGATTCCGGTCTCAACATCAAGAAACCCCCGCATAGCCCGAGCCACGCCCTCGACGCTGTAGAGATCGGGACGATCAGGAAAGAACTCGATATCCACGTGGTCATCGTACACACGCTCGACGTCCGCGCCGATCATGCGGACGCGTTCGAGTATCGTAGCCCTGTCCGCGCCGGTCATATTCTCAAGATCGTCATAGTGCAGGGTGATTACTGGCATGGTAGCAACGTTTGGGCGCGGCGGTAATTAAGGATTGCGAGCGGGCAAGAACTCCCACCCCCTACTCACGCTCCTGCAAAGTCCATTCGATATCCAGTTTGATTGTGAGCAGCGATATGTACAATAATGTGTATGCCAGTATATTAATCAGCAGAGTATATATGATGATTGGATCTCCAATACCACCAGCCTCGCCAGTCAGATCCGGGTGCCGCGTCTCCCAGAGCTTGATTGAGATATAGCTCATCGGAACAGCGATGAATGCAACGATTCCGAATACTGCCGATGACCGCGCACGACTTTCTGATGCAATCGCACGCCGGAGCATCGTGTATGCCACATACAGAAGGAAAAGAACCAGTTGAATTGTCAGACGTGGGTTCCACTCCCAGTAAGTACCCCATGCACCCTGTGCCCAGATCATGCCGCTCAAAAGGTTTAATGAACAGAAGACAACTCCTATCTCAGCAGACGATGCTGCAAGCACATCCCATTTCACATTAGATGTCTGGAGGTAGCTGATACTCGCAATGAATACCACGAGGAACGCTAGATACGCTACCCATGCGAGCGGGACATGGAAGTAGAATATCTTGAAGCTCTGCCTGTACTGATCCCATTGAAGATCGTTGTACATTATGCTACGTTCTCCCGGATCGATCGGGACCGGTCCGGTAAAGATCATGTACGTCGCCACGATCAGGGATACGGCGGTCAGCAGGTAAATTATCTTGAGACTATTTTTATTCATGCTACAAATAAGCCATCCATTCAGCCATTGAGTACTCGAATCCATCCATCAGACCGAAATCGACCTCCCCGAGCGGCAGGGGGTCATTCTTGCAAAGTCTCTCGATTCCGCATCGCTTGTAGCATGCTCTGCACGGTTTCATGAAAAGAAGTGGGGCATTGAATCTATTAAATGCTTGCGCAGCAGCACAAAGAAGAGTTCAACGTATCCACTTCAAAAAGCATGGTAAAACCCAATATTCAGTCTTTCTGAAAATATGCAAAAACATCAATCTGCGTTTATCCATGTTACTCTGTGGCTAAAAGCCATTGTCAGCCACAGATTAGCACTGATTGCGCAGATTTGGGGCGCAAATGGATCTTTAGATCGATGGTGTCACATTCTGGCAGTTGCGCTTACATAAGATGACCCGGCATTCCCAGAAAATGACAAAAATCTCAAATCTTGTGGTTTTTTCCTGGTTCTGCCGTTTTCTGTGGTCGCTATCGGTAGCCTTCACGTGTGTGGGGACCGCGGGCACCTCTCTGCGTCTCTGCGCCCTTGCGTTAGATCAGAGAAACGCCAAGACGCGAAGGCACAAAGACGCGAAGGATGAATAAGTCGCTTCTGACATCTCTTGAAAACCACAGAATCCATCAGAATCAGGTTTTTTCGTAGCCGTTAAACACATACAGGTAGCTAAACACGACGCGAAAGTATATCCATTTAGCGTTAATGCCATGAAGATCGTAAATGCCGCGAATAAACGAATTTCACGAATGTTAAAACAGCTTCCGCAAGCTCCAGAGCATCTTCGGGTTCCTGCGAACCAATGTTACCAGCAGTCCGAAGAGGTCCATCGTGCTGAAATCGACATCCGCAACAGAGTGCACGAGCTTGTTTAAGTCATCGTCAGCCATCGTCACGAAACGGTTCTTCACGGCAAGCGATCGCTTCAGCCGTTTGCCGTGCGTCTCCCGCCAAATGGTATCGTATTCCTGCAATCTCTCCGTTGATACGTTTTCTTCCTTAATTGCGTGCGCTGCGACCTCTCCTGCGATTTTTCCCGCATCCATCGCATTGATGATGCCGCCGCCTGTGAGCGGATCCGACTGGCGTGCCGCATCGCCAACCAGCATCAACCCATCCGCAACCATCTCGTCGAGCGGCCCCGACGTTGGCACGCCGCCGACCACAATCTCAAGGATCTTGGCGTCGCCGTATTTAGTCTCCACGAAATCCCGCAAAAGATCGATCGGGCGATTTTTGGAGCATGCATCACCGCCTATTGCAAGCCCAATGTTCGCAGACCGACCGCCCTTCGGAAAGACCCAGAGATACCCGGTCGGTGCTATCGTGTTTCCGAGATAAAATTCGCAGAAGTCCGGATCGATGTCGATGTTTGTAACAAGGAACTGCGCACCGGACTCAAGTTCGGATGGTTGAAGCGTTGTATCGATGCCAGCCCAGCGACCGATCTTGGATTCGACACCGTCCGCACCGATCACGATATCCGCACGAATCTCGCGCTCCTCGCCGAGATGCATTACTGTTATGCCCCTGACATATCCGTCTTCGATTATCACACCTGTTGCCCGTGTCTTGACGCGCACCTCTGCCCCGGCGAGTGCTGCCTCGTTGGCGAGTGCGCGATCAAAAATCTTGCGTTCGAGCGTGTACCCGACCTCTGCGCCTGAAACATCCTCTGACAGCTCAACATGGGTTCCATCAGGCAAAAATATCCGCGAACCTTTGACCTCTGCTGCGATCCATCGATCATCCAGCTCTATGTGCCTTCTGAGCTGTGGTTTTGCAACTCCCTCGGCGCATCGTACCGGATCTCCGATCTCCTGCCTCTTCTCAATCATGAGCACATCGAGCCCGTGCGAGGCAATGGTCTTTGCGGTGATCGAGCCAGCCGGACCCGATCCGACAACAATGGCATCGTATTTATCTTTCATCTAAAAACCTCTATACCCTCGACCGTATTCAGTTCAGAATCTCGATTGCACCGATCGGGCAGACGCCCACACAGGTCCCGCATTCGGTGCAGTCGTCCGATATCTCAATCCACGTCTCCACGAGTTCGATTGCGCCGACTGGGCAGACCGAGACGCATGCACCACAGTATCCGCATTTGTATCGATTCACGCTGATCATGACAACTCCTCTCTGATTCGTTTCTCAAGCATCCTGTTGATCAATTTGCCGTCCACCTTGCCTCGCAGCTCCTGCATCACAACACCCATCAGTGGACCGAGCGCACCCATCTCGCGCTCATGCACAAAGTCACGCCGCTCGGAAACAACTCTCGCAACCACATCTGCGACGGTCTCTTCGTCCGTACCGATGAGACCGAGGCTTGCAGCGGCATCTTCTGCCGAGCGATCCGGTTGCTCTGCAAGTATGCGTAATATCGCAATTACCCCCTCTTTCGCAATCTTGTCATCTGCAATCAAGCCAAATAATTCTATGAAATGATTATCTTGTAATTTTTCAACAGAGATTCCTTCTTTCGCAATTTCAGTCAGGGTCGCGGTCAGGGTTCGCACCACCAGCGTAGCATCCACATCCACGCTCACCGACTTCATGATATCTTCAAAGAGACCCAGGTTCCTCGAATATGCGATCTGTCGTGCCAGATCCTCGGAAAGTTTGTGCTCTTCCATATAACGGTCTTTCCGCTCTGAAAGCAGTTCCGGAATCGGTATCCTGTCGATTCTGCCCTGTATTGGAACCGCTGGAACATCAGTCTCGGGATACATCCGGGCAGCGCCCGGGAGCGGTCGAAGATACGCAGTGGTGCCATCCGCAAGCATCTTCCTGGTCTCCTCGGGTACGCCGGATAGTGCCTGCTCTGCCCTCTCAGAGACCCCGTGCAGCGCATTCACTGCCCGGTCGTGCGAATCGGCGACAATCACCACGCAATCATCGGGTCCCGCACCAACTTCGCGTCGCAGTGCCGCAACTTCAATATCAGTGATTCCGTACGCGGGCAGCTCATCGGTGTGGAATATCCCGCCGACTCCTGCCTTCTTTGCCCGGTCAGAGAACTCGGATCCAAGGCGGCGGTCTGGCTGAATCTCCTGCCCGACCATGCCAGCAAACCCGCGGAGCGTGAGCGCAAGCACACACCCCGTCGCAACCGCACGTTTGATGATTGCGGACTCCGAATCCTTGAAAAGGTTTGTTACATCCGTAATCCCGCCAGCGTCAACCCCGGCGCCTCTCTTTACGAGTTCATCCTTGATCTCAAGCAGCCGTACCTGGCGCAGCGCCTCCAGTTCAACGATCGTCTCGATTAAATCCAGTTCCTGAACGCCCTTGACCTCTACCCTCGCGCCCTCTGCAATCGAGATGTTGACGTCCTGACGGATCGTGCCGATCCCGCGCTTCACAGCGCCCGTCGATCTGAGGATCATGCCGATCTGTTCAGCCGTCTCTCTCGCGTGCGCCGGTGAGACGATGTCAGGAGCAGTCCCGATCTCAACCAGGGGAATTCCAAGGCGGTCGAGCGAGAAGACGACGGCATCCTGCCGCTCCTCGACTCGCTGGCATGCCTCCTCCTCAAGGCAGAGCACGTCCACGCCAACCCTACCCTCGCTGGTCTCGAGATATCCGTCCGTTGCCGCAAGCGACGTGCGCTGGAACCCGGTTGTGTTTGAGCCGTCGATTACGAGCTTGCGCATGACATGGAGCTCGTCAACAGGACACATCTTCAGCAATCTGGCGACCATGAGTGTGATATCAATCGCCTCCTCGTTCAGCTCGCGGGGAGGTTCTTCATCATTTTCGACGAGACAGGTGCTCGGATACGCCTTGTAAATGAATTTGCGGATGTGCTGCACTTCTTCAAGCGCTGCCCTGTCGGTTTCTCCCATTTCGCTCTGCGTGGGGCGGAGGTATCTGTAGAATTCGTAGTTTGATTCGCTTGTGTCCCGCAGAAGGGTTGGGCATCTGCAGAAGAGTTTGTGTGCGGAGTTGAGTTGCTGGTGAATCTCCAGTCCGGATTTCAGCCCGAGCTTTCTGTAATCGAGGTTGGTCGAGTCTGTCATTTGATGCGTATATTGTTGTGGTAGCTGGTATATAATTACATCGTTTCCGTGAGGATGCAGGGTTACGTGGCACCGGATCATTTCACGGTCACAGCGTCCTCTGCGCTGCGGATGCGATCACGTTTCTCGCGGTCTTCCACGAATGCCGCACACAGTCCGGAAGACTCCCGTTCTCACGGTACCATCCCTTCAGGAACCGGATTGTCACCGGATCTGACGGATAGCCACTACCGATATTGCCGATCTCGCTCTGCAGTACGTCGATCGCACGATCTCTGGCAACCTTTGCAATGATGGATGCTGCGGCAACGATCGGATACGTATCATCGGCTCTGTGCCGTGAAGTGACTGCGACTGCGAGTTTGCATTCTTTCTGCACGTTTTTTCCGAAGCGCGCCTCGTTAACGTCCGCAGCATCCAGAAACGCGTGCTCCGGTCGCAGATGTTCGAGCACTCTGGCGTTGCAGATGACCACGATCTCGTTCATGGTCTTGATTGTGCGCAGTTCATCGATCTGCTGTGCACTCACCTCGAAAACGAAGACGCCGTCGGCGATTTCTCTGATCTTCTCATCCAGAAGTGTGCGCCTCCTTGGAGTCAGCTTCTTGGAGTCTTTTACGCCGCATGCTTTGATCAGATGCACCCGCTCCTCGTCGATTGCCACGCCTGCGACACACATCGGACCGATCACCGGACCCTTGCCAGCCTCGTCGATTCCCGCGATCTTCATGGATGAGTATGATCGGTTGAGCGGATAAAGATGACCCCATAACCAATTGACCTCACAACCCCATGACACCCCGACTCAGGTTCGTAAGTGACTACCGGATGAGGGCGGAGTGATTGCGAACCATTGCCATTACAAGAATCCTGATTCTGATGGATTCTGTGGTTTTCAAAAGATGTCAGAAGAGACTTATTCATCCTTTGCGCCTTCGCGTCTTGGCGTTTCTCTGATTTAACGCAAAGGCGCAGAGACGCAGAGCGGTGCCCGCG
>JAYEFS010000310.1:0-2423 GCA_034658695.1 Methanobacteriota archaeon
ATCTCTCCTCACAGTCGCATCTCCCGCATGGCGCATCAGTGATGGAGCAATACTTGCAGGGAATTATAAGTACCGTAGGTGCGCGCTATTTTTATGCATTTAAATTTATAATAAACCACCTCGATAAGTTGGAGCATTTCATATTGTTTTTCGTCTTTGGAATTCTCTTGCGCCTCACGGCGTCCCACTCAAGATATTCTCCGATTAGAGAGAACTCGATGCTTGTCACCCTGATGGTTGGCATCGGATACGGAGCGCTCGACGAGGTTCATCAGATGCTTGTTCCGTACAGGTCTCCGAGCATCTACGATTTCGTTGCGGATGCCGCCGGCATCATAGCCGCCCAGATATTCATTGCACTCGTGGTGTTGGCGTATGCAAGGCTACAGAACTCCCGGAATCGTCAGGATGATCGTGATTGCTCCGAGTGCGATGCAGAAGAGGGAGAAGTTCACACGCTCAGCGAATCTGATCAGGAGATCCATTGTGATGTAGCCGACGATGAAGGATGTGACGAGCATGACGAGGATGTTGACCGGTTGTACCTCTGAGATCGATCCGATGTCGAGCATCATTGCGCCGAGAACAACAGGGACACTTATGAGAAATGAGATCGCAAGAGCGGATTTCTGTTCGATATTCCGGAGCAGGAGGGCGGTGATCGTTACTCCGGACCGCGATATCCCGGGGAGGATCGCAAACCCCTGTACAAGCCCGATGATGACCAGATCCTTCGTTGTGATCTCCTCACGTGTCCGGTGCGCGCTCCTGCGTGAGGGTATGCGGAGTACGATTCCGGTTAGGATGAGCATGACACCGATCAGGAGGGTTGCGCCCTCTCCGGATGTGAACGAGTGCTTGAGGGCAAGATAGCAGGGGATGCCTGTCATGCCGCTGCATGCAGCAGTTATGACAAGAATTCTCATGAGTCCGGAATCCGGGCTTAAGATCGATAAAAACTCTTTTCTGAACTTTATCAGGACGGCGCACATCGTTCCTATGTGAAGAAAGATCGCAAGGGCTATCGCATCCTCCGGAGGTATGTTGAGATGCCGGATCATCACGAGTATCGATTGCCCCTCACTGGAAACTGGCAGCCACTCGGTTATGCCCTGGATGATGCCAAGTATCGCCGCTTGAATCGGATCCATGCCTGACAATTCTTTTGGTAGTCGCAGTTGAAGTATATGCCGATTTCAATAGCGAGGTATCCGGCAGCAATTCTAATTATGGACTGAAATTTTGTGGGTCTTCGTGTATCATCGCGTTACAGTGACTAAAACCCATGAGACTTTTTGATATTTCGAAATAAGGTTTTAGAAAAACACAGAGCGCACATAGGGATACATAATCGGCAAAAGAGACAAATGATAACACTCTGCGATCCTTTGCGAGCCTCTGTCTGTTGACATGAAGTTGTATCACAGATTGCCTATACCTGCTACCCCGCACGTCCCGGGGCAATCCCGACCAGCAGACATGCGTGGATGGCAACGCCCACGAGAGTCGAGCCTGCGGAACAACGTGGAAAATCAGAAAGTCGGGGTTCCGGATCAACTGCCAGGATATGACCAGCTATTCCGAGTGTAATGCGAACCATCGAAAGAGTCGTAACGCAGGATCTGGTGAAAACGGACTGCCTTCGCTTATACCAAACGGTACGAAATCAGACTATAACGACTGCGGAGGCGTTGTAAGGAATGGACAGACAGTTTCCGGCTTACAGATGACAACTAATGCGTTAATAATTATCTGTGATGCAGAACCAGGGTCAAGTCTAATATGCTCCCGGAAAATCCGGGTAGTGACCCCGTGAGGGTAAACGATTGCATAGAGGGCAAGGGGAATTGTGTAAGTGCGCGAATGTTGATCTATAATGGATCGAATAGAGGTTCAAAATTTGTCTTAGCTCAAAAGAGCGCTGACCCGGCCGTAGTAAATCACTTGATTTTCAGACAGTACCGTGTTTAGCTAACCATAAGATTACACGGATTTCCACGAGAAAGTATGGGGCAACCGAATATGAAATGCCAACATATCGCCAATATCTTGTACGTACTACCAGCTTCTTGTGTTAATCTCGTGAAATCTCGTGGTTTTTCGCCTCAGCTAAACACATAGGTAAATTTTAATATCCACCCCATAAAATGTCAGGCAACGATTTTCCAGATCTCCTCAGGCGTCAGCAGAATAACGTTATGAACCCTGGCATAATCAATCGCCTTTCGAGTAAAACCCGATTTTGAGACGACCATGAATCGTTCCACCCTCGTACTATTGTTCCATCTTACATATTTCGACTTATCCAGCAAATCCTTGAGAACGCCCACCCCGGTCTCACGATTCTGCCATTTACACTCACAGAAGGTGATCTCATCAGTGTTCTCGTTCAATGCCACGATATCTATCTCCATATCCTTGTG
>JAYEFS010000311.1:0-2421 GCA_034658695.1 Methanobacteriota archaeon
GATGATGCTGGTTCGGTGGCATCCCGCGCACGCATAGATCACGGTCTTGACACCTTTGTCAACCATCGCGTTCACGTTGTGGTATGCTAAACAAGGGTTATGGTCTGCGCGCAAAGCTCTTCGGTCCGAAGCAGATACCGGAGGATGAGGTCCTGAAGCTGAAAGACGAGATCTATCACTGCACGACGTGCGGTATCTGTTCCACGGTCTGTGAGGCATCCATCAATACCGTTGAGATCTGGGAATCGTTCCGCAGGAATGCAGTGATTAACAAGCGCGGACCTTATGGTAAGCAGACCGGTTTTGTGGATCTTTTGGCAGCACACAACGTCTTTGCCGCTGATCAGGAGGATCGGCTCTGCTGGGTTCCCGAGGATATTGAGATCAAGGACAAGGCAGATGTTGCATACTTCACAGGATGTACAGCAGCATATCGGATGCAGCGGGTCGGCGTTGCAACGACAAGGGTTCTGCAGGCACTGGACATCCCGTTCACGATGCTCGGACCTGAGGAATGGTGCTGTGTCTCGGTTCTCATAAGGACCGGGCAGCTCGAACTGGCGTCAGAGTTTGTGAACCACAACGTGAACGCGATGGTTGACAAAGGTGTCAAGACCGTGATCTATGCGTGCGCGGGATGCCACCGAACCAGCATCATCGACTGGCCCAAGTTCTACGAGGGCGGAGATCTCCCGTTCGAGATCCTTGCAATCAGTGAGTACATGGACAGATTGCTGAATGATGGTACACTCAGTGAGAGCGACTTTGACTGGAAGAACCCGCTCAAGAAGCGAGTGGCATTCCATGATTCCTGCCACACAGGACGACATGTCGGAGTCTACGATGCGCCAAGAAGAATCTACAACATGGTTCCTGGCGCGGAGTTCCCGGAGATGGAGAGAAGCCGGGAACTACAGCGATGCTGCGGTGCAGGCGGCGGAATCAAGGCAGGCGTCTCCGATCTTGCGCTCAAGATGGCACAGAAGCGTGTCATGGATGCCGAACTCGTGAATGCTGATATCATAACATGCACCTGTCCGTTCTGCAGGCGAAACATCATGGACGGCATCAACGCGATGGACACGAAGATGATCTTCAAGGATCAGCAGGAGATTCTGGCAGAAGCGATGGGGCTTGACCTCACGCTGCCTGACAATCCGTACATAGACAAGCAGATGTGAGATTGCATATGTATAATGGTTGATTTATTCAACCATTTCTGTTTTTATTTTTGTATTCTCTTCTTTGATTCCAGTTGGTGGAGTCGGCCGCATGCAATGATTAAATATGCAGCAAACGGAATTTAGAATGTATAGAAGATGAAAGGAGGGCTTTTCATGGCAAGTAGCATCGAATCGATCAGACATATATCAACGAATCTCGGGATAAATGAAGATGCCCTCATCCGGGATGGTACGGTGGCATATATCAAATCCAGAATTAAAGCTCACATGAGAGATAGAATCGAGATTATGCATAGATACCAGATATCTTCTCTGGACGAATTCGAAGAAAAGGTGCGGGACGGTGACATCCCTGAACACCCTGGGTGGGAGGACTTAATCATTCTTGAGAATATTGAAGCGTCGATAAACAAATTGGAAACGGAACTCTTATATGTTAAAGACTTACCTGTTGCTTGAATCGATTGCGAGACAATTTAAAGAAGTTGTTATTGAAACGGAAGTATTTAAACTTCCTTCAGGTGAACCTACTAAATTGCGGATAGAATTAGTTGACGGAAGCTTTGCAGATGTATGGATTTCGATTTCCGGAAGATATTCGTACCACTGGAATCGGCTGGAGGTCAATGGAACAATATATCGCTATGACAATGCGCCGCATAGAAGATGGGCATACGTAGCCACTTTTCCGCATCACTTTCATAATAAAAATGAGAAGACCGTGATCGAAAGTGATATGCCTTTAACACCTGAAACACAGATGAAATATTTCATGGATTTCATACGCAAAACACTGGTGCGGGAGCCGCTTTAAATTGTCCGGGCTCTGGAGTTTGTGTAACTACTCACCTTTTGGAAGTAAGGGTACCGATAACGAAAAACCGTTTATTTCTATCTATTTTTCACCCTATGATTATTTTTCAATTGATTCTTATGCTGCTGATTTTTATTATATCATTAAAGAAATATAACATCAAAAATTAAATTTTGTAGTCGCTAGCTACCGCTTCCTAAACGTGAGTAGTTACGAGTTCGTGAGCTGCAGGTGCTGTGGGGCAGGCAGTAGATGTGAGATTGTGGTGCGACGGTTAATTTATTCAACCATTTCTGTTTTTATTTTTATCACAGCAGCACTTCGTCATATATGAAAACACGTGCCCGTAATCTCTTTTTCGACGCTTCCATCATATAGTTCAACGATTAAGGCGCCATCGTGGTCGATTCCAACAGCTTCGCC
>JAYEFS010000312.1:0-10430 GCA_034658695.1 Methanobacteriota archaeon
CAGGGAGATCGGCGGCACTCTCACTCTGTATATAGAGCTTATGGGGCTTGATGGCATTTCCGAGCTATACGATAGAGTAAAGGAGAACGTAACCGTTCTCCAGGATCTGCATACCAGCTTTTACGGTATGCAAGAGTTCTACATCGAGGACTGCAATGGCTACATATTGACGTTTGCAGAGGCGGCGCAAGATAGTGAGACCTGAGCGATTTTTGGAAAGGTAAAATTGAGGAGAGTTCTCACTATCTTCCGGAATGGGTTCGGAAAACCACAGAGAAAACAGAGGACACAAAGAAAACAGCAACTCTCTGTGTCCTCCGCGTTCTCTGTGGTTAATCTTCTTTGCCATAACCCATCCACCAGAAGAAATTAAAATGCCACAAATTGAGATAGCTTATGAAGATATTCCAAGTGGACTCGTTCACAAACAAACCATTCACCGGAAACCCTGCCGGCGTATGCATCCTGCAAGATAGCATTCCGGATTCTAGCATGCTGAAGATTGCAAAAGAGATGAATTTGCCTGAAACCGCATTTCTCCGGGAGTTGGGCAGGGGGTATAGTCTGAGATGGTTCACGCCCACAACCGAAGTTGAACTCTGTGGTCATGCGACCCTTGCTTCGGCTCATGTTCTGTGGGAGACCGGATACCTGGGTCAAGACGAAACAGCAATCTTCGATACGTTGAGCGGTCAGTTGACCGCAAAAAAGAATGGCGAGTTAATCGACATGGATTTTCCAGCCGAATACGAGACAAGTACGGACGCTCCGCCGGAGATTGCCAGGGCTCTGGGCGCTGAACCGGTGTATGTCGGCAAGAACAGGTTCGATTATCTTGTGGAGGTTGAATCAGAAGAGATCGTGAAAGATATGGCGCCGGATTTTGACATGTTGAAGACGGTTCCATGTCGTGGAATAATTGTTACAAGCAGATCCGGTACGGGCAGATATGATTTTGTTTCCAGGTTTTTTGCGCCGGCTCTGGGTGTCAATGAAGATCCGGTGACAGGCTCGGCTCACTGCTGTCTGGGTCCCTACTGGGAGTCCCGACTCAATAAATCTCGATTTGAGGCGTATCAATTGTCTGAGAGAGGTGGAGTCGTCAGGGTTGCGGTCAAGTCCGATCGGGTCATCCTGAGCGGTCAAGCAGTCACAGTGATCAGAGGGGAGATTTCGAACTACTGGAGGAACAGTCATGAATAAACAGGTAGAACTCCCTGAAACACCAAACCCGAGTCATTTAGCCCGGTGTGCACAACTCGCAATGGTTCTCGAGGTCGCAGCATCCCCGAAGCCGGGCAATGTGGATCGTGACCATGACTACCCTGACACAACCTTCGAGCACTTCCTGGCGTCGGCGATCGGGACGTATCCCGTGCTGGAGAAAGCAGCCAGGTCACAGGGCATCGGTGTCGGCGGCGGCGTTGGCGCACTGATACACGCAGCGGCAAAAGAATCGTCGCGATGGCAGCGCGGGGGAAACACCCATTTCGGCGCGTTCGTGCTCATAATTCCATTGTTGATTGCAATGGGCAGCAACAGAGCAGTCTCCGAAATCGTGGAGAAGACCACTTCAGAGGACGCGGTTGAATTCTACCGTGCATTCTCGATTGCGGATGTTCGCATCGACTCTGTTCTGGAGTTTGATCTCGCTGAATCGGACTCAATTGAGGGAATTCAAGAAGCGGGAACCAGGCTCTTTGATCTGATGAAGCTGTCTGCCGATCACGACCTGATCGCAAACGAATGGGTCACAGGCTTTATCAGGACATTCCGGTGCGCGGACCTGCTCATAGAGAAGGCGGCTACGATGACAATCAACGACGCTATCGTCTGCACGTTTCTGCAGATGCTCGCAGAGACTCCTGACACATTCATTCAGACAAAATTTGGCAGGGAAAAGTCAATCGAGGTATCCGAACGTGCATTTGAGGTAATTTCCGGAAGCAGGGATCTGGATTCGATAAAACCCAGAGTTCATGAATTTGATGAGCGATTGATTCGTGAGAAGGTTAATCCTGGATCAACCGCGGATATCATAATCGGGGGATTGTTTGTTGCACTGGTGCGGGGGCTTGAGGTTTAGCAGACGGTGACACAATCCGGGCGGTTTGGTTATGTCCCGTATTGGTATAATCTGTGTTTTGGCTCTCTGATATCTCGCGTGAAGGTGTTCAAACGACCAGCCATATCAGTTATTCACCAAAACTTGCTCTACTCTAATTTTGAGGAGTTTTATCTATAATTTGGTCTATTTCTGCCAGTTTTTATCATGAATCACACGTTTGGACGAATGACACTAATTTATTCCGGTTTAGCATCCGTGCAACTCGTTCAAACGTGTTATTCGTGATCTCTAAGCACTTAAGATCGCACAGGCACAATTCATCTGCGAGATGTTCGCACTCGCAAATTGTCAAAGAGCCGTTTTTTTGCGATTTGTTATCTTGGGGCGCATTCAAAATTTCCTGGTTCTGACATTTTCTGTGGTCGCTAACGGTAGCCCCCTCAAGTCTGCGAAAAAACACGGGCGTCTCTCTCGCCTTTGCGACCTTGCGACCTTGCGTTGCAGGCATCAGATGAAAGAGAAAGGCGAGACAGAATGAAGACCCACAACTTTTTGGCGCCTTTTTAAAAAAACCACAGAGTCCATCAGAATCAGCAACCTTAATTCCACCCGGCACAAATAACCAATCATGAAACTGGAGATTTCGGTCATCGTGCCGGTTTTAAACGAGGCTACGAACCTCGAGGCGACGCTTAGATCAATTGCAGACCAGAACACGAACAGAGACTATGAACTAATTATATCTGATGGCGGCAGCACAGATGGAAGCCTCGATATCGGACGAGAGTTCGCAGATCAGGTGCTAAACTGCGAAGAGAAAGGGATCGGTGCAGGCAGGCACTATGGCGCACTCCATGTGAGTAAGAGCAGTAAATGCATCATATTTATCGATGCGGATACCGTGGTTCCGGGATATTATCTTTCTTACGTCTATGAGACGTTCAAAGCCAATCCCGGTCTCGTCGCATTCTCAACCGGTTTTGAATTTTCAGAGCAGTCAGAGCAGATAAAACTCGCAGAGACTGTTGCAAACAAGTATTTCCTGATGCGGGAGATGTTGATATCTGCCACGCTCCCGGGTTTCAACACCTGTGTGAGGCGCGATGCGTACTTTGAGTGCGGGGGCTACAAGAATGTCCTGCTCGAGGACGTGGAGTTCAGCAGGCGGATAGGAAAACTCGGGGATGTGCGATTTTTCCCCCACATAAAAGTCACGAACTCGTCCAGGCGCCTGGAATCGATGGGGCTTCTCGGAACGGTCTACTACTACACACAACTGGACCTGGGGCTGCAACTGGACGCAACATGGATCGACAAACTGTCAAGGAAGATTGGGGTTGCTGACATGCGGGAGTACATCGGCATACGAAAATAACATGGCGCTGACGATACGAAACAGGCGGTTCTATCTCGATTGTGAACGAATGCTTCTCGTGAGCGGCAGCGTTCATTACTGGCGGCTCGACCGCTCGAGATGGGGTGAGATCCTTGATCGCGTCCGTGAGATGGGCTTTGAGACGATCTGCACGTACGTGCCGTGGTGCGTTCACGAAATATCCCGCGGAGAGTTTGACTTTGGCGAGACCAATCCCGATTACGATCTGGACGCATTTCTTACGCTCTGTGAGAAGAAAGATATACATGTTCTGCTGCGCCCGGGTCCGCATGTCAACTCCGAGATCACATACTTCGGGTTTCCTAAGCGAATCGTGCACGATCTCGAGATTCAGTCGGTTACGGCAGATGGCACACCCGTTATATTCCCATCACCCCCGCGTATGTTTCCTGTTCCGAGTTATGCATCGGAAAAATTTTATCGGGAAGTTGGCATATATTTTGACCGCGTCGCTCCAATAATAAGAGCGCATATGCACCCGCACGGATGCATAATTGCGGTTCAGGCAGATAACGAGCTCTCGTTCTTCCTGCGCACCCAACCATACGATCATGACTACTCGACCGGCGCAATCCGGCTGTACGCACGGTTTCTGGAGGAGAAGTATCAGGACATCAGGGCGTTGAACGAGCGGTATTCTACTGAGTATGGCTCTTTTGATGCGGTTTTGCCGCCACGCGACTTCAACTGCGCGAGCAATAGGGCGAACAGGAAGAATATAGAGCTGCCATACTATCTGGACTGGATCGAGTACAAGGAATATTATCTGCAGTACGGGCTTTCCCGTATTGCGGAGATGTTGAGAGAGCGCGGCGTTGAGACGCTCATCTACCACAATCTTCCTGGATTGTGCGCAAAACCTCCGTACGATCACGTAAGGATGGAAGAGATCGTTGATGTCGTCGGTTTTGACCTCTACTACTACAAAGAAGAGTATCACAAGGTAAAACGGTGTGTCCAGTATCTGAATGGTATAAGCCGCGCGCCATTCCTATCCGAGTTCGCAGCAGGGTTTGTTGCACTCCCGATTCCGGTCAAGCCGATCATGCTTGATGATGCGAGATTCACGACATACGCAGCGCTGATGCATGGTTTTTCAGGAATCAACTTCTACATGCTCGTTGAGCGGGAGCGCTGGGTGGGAAGCCCGATAGATAGGTTCGGAGGAATCAGAAGAGAGCATTTCAAGTTTTACCAGGAGTTCAACCGGATTCTCAAACGGATGGATTATCAGAAGCTGGAGAGTGCGTGCGATGGAATTCTCCTTGTCAACCGCGACTGCGCCCGCCTTGAGCTTGCATCATCGCTCTTAACACCGATTCCGATAATCGGAGGCATAACCCCTGAGTATTACGTAAGCGAGGATGATCTCGGGTTCAGCGACATAATCCAGCTCGAATGCACGCGTCAGTGGGATGCGCTATACTTCGGGTTTGGCGCTGCGAAGTACCCTGTTGCAATCGGCGACACCACAATCTCAGAGGAGCGTCTTGCCGAATACAAGATGGTTGCAGTGCCCACATTCGATTTCATGAGCGAGAGCGTGCAGAAGAAGCTGAGCAACTACGCAAGAAACGGCGGGCATCTTGTAATCGGTCCAAGAGTTCCTGTGCTCGATTACACGATGCAAAAGTGTAATATTCTCGGAAAGAATCTCTTAAAGCCGTATGAGTGGCTGGATCGGCTCGATCTGAACGGCGCCACACTCACATCTGTTGATCTATTTGATATAGCCGATATATCCGACATACCCGATACTGGTGATTCTGCATCTGTATCTGCATCGATCCCGTACACAGCCCCGGTCCCGGCATCACTGCTCGCCGCTGAACCTGGGCACAAGACGCTCATCTACCAGCAGAGCATAGGAAGCGGGACGATCATCCATTTCGGATTTCTCTTTCCGAGAATCGCAGAACCGGATCATGTTACGCAGGGATTACTCGCAATAATCGAGAGGATTGCGACTGCGGCGGGATTGGACCGCACAATTCCCGAAATAGATCCCGGAATCGATGTTGCGGTGCAAAGAGCTGCCGATTGCGGGAGGGAGTTTCTCTTCGTGGCAAACACCAGAGCAACCAGGAGAGAGGTTGACGTGGGCGGAAGATACCGCGATCTGAAGAGTAGAGAGGTGGTTGGTCCGGTGACAACGGTCCCTGCGTACACGGTTCTGATTCTCGAGGCGGATCAGAGATGATCGGCGAGAACGTGAGGATCGTGGACTGGGGAATTGAGCAGTGGAACAACTTCTATCACGCAATCTTTCACAGTAAAACGCCAGAATCAGCGATCGTCATAATCCACAACGACGGTGTCCTAATCAAGGTTGTACACACCAGAGATGGCTCGAGACCTGAGCTGAAGGAGCGATTCAGTGACTGTTGCCAGATACAAGATATGATGAAAGCGATATATCGTGAAGAGGATGTGAAGACCGTCTACGCGGTCTCATATCCTGCGATACGCCGCATCTTCACCAGATTCGAGAGAACCGTTGATTGCGACGCAAATTACATCAAACAGCTCTTTTCGCTCAAGGACGCTATATCCTGCGAGTTCGGGCACGGGATCAATCAGTACCCTATCGGATCGCACTGGCTCGCCGATTTCGAGTACAAGACGGTAAAGAAACTCTTCGCGTCCGCTCCTGACAACGCGCTCGTCATGCTCACAATCTTCAGCGGTCAGGATATCTGGACAAACTGGATCATCGGGATTGAAGGGGGTACAATCAACCTGATAACAACGCTCGATGTGATAAAACCGACGATCGGATCAACTGGTGACTGGAGACGCGAGTGCCGTCAGATCACAGACGGCGTGAAGAAGCAGTTTGGTGTGAAACCGCTCTCGTTTTTTATGGACCACGAGACGTTTCGGAGTCTTATTGCGGCAAAAGGAAAACTGAGGTTCTTTGCGGATGCGCTCTCCACAAAAAAGATTGTGTCAAAGGCTCTACCGATCAAGTATCGGATTATGCTTTTTCTGCGGAGGATATTTCCAAAATGAGCTGTATCCGTGGAATTCGCGTCTTTATCACGAATCCCACGAAACTATAAAATGCGACTATTCAACGTTCCCGATCATCTCATCTTCTTGAGCAGGACACCGATCTCCTCATGAAACCCGAGTTCGCCGCCCTCGGGAACGGTCTTCTTGATGCCTCTGTGCCCCTTGCGTGGTGGGTGCAGCCTGAAGACTGGCTTCAATTTTGGGATATCCGAGAGTTTTTTATCGCCGCTGCAGACCGCTTCCGCAAAGTCGGGTATGGCTCCAAGTTCGCATTCATCCATATACTCCTGCGTGAGCCGTTTTCCGCCTTCGAGACGCCCTCTTAGCGACAAAAGATTTGTAAGCGTATCGGAGTCCGTGTGACCCCATGCGACGTAGTCCTTCACCTTCTTGATCATTCCCTTATAATGCGGGGTGTCATCGAGGACCACACAGTGGTTGACGCTTGTGAGTCGCAGCATCCTGAGCGTGTCCGTAATATCGGGGCGCACGTCAACACTTCCGCGAATCCGCACAACAGCGTACATCATCCACTCCTCGCGCCGCGCATCATTCTGGTCTGCTTCAGCGCATCACAGGTCGCCTTTGCGAAGTTGAGCGTGGTTCGGGTATGACCCCATGTCCGGGTCCAGACGTCCTTTATGCCCGCCATCTCAAGAACCTGCTTTGCCGTATCACCCGACGCGATTCCGAGCCCTTTGGGCGCGGGTTTTAGCTCGATACCGACACTTCCTGCCTGCCCGACGACCCTGAATGGTACCGAATGCGGATCGCTGCAGCCGCACTCCCATGACCCGCAGCCTCGCGAGATCCTGGTCACATTCAGCTTCGCATTGCCTATTGATTTGCGGATCGCAGGTCCTGCCTGCCTGTCCTTACCCTGCCCGAATCCGATGTAACCGTCCTTGTTCCCGACGATTGCAACCGCCCTGAACTTGACCCGTCTGCCCGAATCGGTCATCCGCTGCACCATATTCACGTCCAGCACCGCCTCCTCGAGGTTGGGTAGCAGTACCTCAATTATCTCAACCTCTCTTAACGGAAGCCCTGAGTTGAGTGCGGAATCGATGTCAGCTATCGTACCGCTCCTGACAAGTGAGCCGAGTTTGGTCTGCGGTGTCCAGTCCGCTGCCACATCTTTCGTCTCTCTATTCCCTCTCTGCCCGCCCCGTCTTTGTGTATTCCTCCTTGCCATCTATGCCCCTCCGAATTTTGATGTGATCTCTGTCTTTGTCTTCTCGAAGACCGCGGGCAGGTCAATATCCCGGTATGCGGCAACAGCCTCACCACAGATGCGTTCATCAGATGGGAAGACCTCCGGATTGTGCGGGATATCCATACCCGCATCAACCGCACCGCGGAGCGCTGCATAAATATTTGACCCGCGGGTTGACGCGTGCAAGCCAGTGTCAAGCACACCTTCGGTGAATCCGTTGTCTATAGCATTATATCCAAACAGCAAGCCAGTCAGGTACGCTGCTGTGGTATTTCCGGTCGCCCCGGAATATCCGTACTTTTTGAGTTCAAACGATGTGGCAGATGAGAGTATCATATCGCCACAATCTCCAGGGATTGCGAGTTGTATTCGTATATGGCGTGTGCTTCTGCGCACCACCATGCGTGGCTTCTTTGATAACAGTAGCCTGAGCCGCTTGTGGTAGTTTGTTCTGCCCTCTCTTCGCCGTCTGAATGGGACGCGGTATCGCGGTCCGGTCGCCATTTAATTTTCCTCCGGTTTCATCATCATATCTACGTCTCTGTAGCGCATAGCCGCATAAAGGTTTCGTCATCATTATATACGATGAGTGCGCCTATAATAGTGGGAGTAGGTATATATGAGAACGTGTGGATTGCATAAGTTATACGGGTTGATATTGATCGTCACGATGCTGGTAGGGACGACAGGGGTGGTAGGAGCGCATACGTACGATCCTGATAGGGAACTGTGCTGGGCAGTGGACGATGTCGATGGGGACGATATGGAATGGGGCGACAGCGTGGAGGTGTACGTTGAACATCTGAACGCCACATACACAATCGAGGTTGTTGATTTTCATGTTCAGACAAGTAAAATCAATCTTGCGGAGATTGAGAGGGTAAAATGCAATGGACGTGAGGATTGTCACTATGAGTGTGGGGATTGCAGTGACGATGAGTATCTCGATCAGATCGATTACGTTGCAAAGACGGTCAATCTCAGAATCTATAAGGATCAGACACTCATCGGAAGTTTTCCGTTCCATGCATACGAGGATTGTTTGGAATCATTCTGTACAAAAGAGGACAGTTGGGACAAACGTGGCGCAGTCTGGAATGATGGCAATGAGTTCTTTATCGGAGTGGATACGATCAAGTGCGAGTTTGATGAAGATAATGACTGTTTCTGCACCGATCCCATAAACGAACATGCCGAAGTTGTATATTCCATAACGAAACCGCCTGAGTTTGAAATCGAGGTCACACCGTATTTAATGGCTGATGACGAGGACGGGAATCCTGAAGAACTCCCTACAGAAGGCGACAGTTCGGTCGTTCGGTCGAATTCGATGTTTAAAGCAGAGATTAATGTGGAAAATATGGAAAATATGGATGCATTCCATGTGGATGCGACAGTTACCCTGACTCCGGCAGAAATGATCAATGGAAAGTATCCTCCGGATGGCATAGTAACGAAGATATATGAGGGAGAAGTTGATGCTGATAACCGGACATGGATCGATGACAAATTCCCGATTGATCTCCGCAACAAGGTGAGCAACCGATGGATCGGCGGAGGCAACGACTGGTTTGCCGGAGACAATGATACCACATACACAGTCTATTTCAAAGTCCCATCGATTCCGAAACGAACAAAGTATGTAATGGAGATAAATCTCACATACGAGGACTTTAAGGAAAAATCATACCGGTTCACAAACAACGAAACGATAATAGAGATCCTCCCGGTAGTTGAGGTCAAAAAAGCGATCGGAACAGAGGACTACGCTTATGCAGAGGAGGAAGCAGTAGAACCATACATCCCTGAGATCACTTATGTGATTTACGAGGATTATGAGCCTTATGTCTTCTTAACAGTCAAGAACTGGGGCGATTACCCAATTCACGCGTTGAGCCTCTCAGATCTCCCGAATGGTACGTGGTTCGATCCCGCAACCACTGATTTTAACGTATGGAAGTGCGCGCTTCCCCCGGAGCTGCTGAAAGTCCCTGACATGGAGTCAGACCGGTGGAACTGGGATTTCTCGCTCAAACCCGGTGAGGTTATGATGTGCGCATATCCAATAAGCCTCCTGAAGCCGGGAAGCTATACACTCGGAGCCGCGATCGTCAACTGGACTGAAGGCGGACACAACTACAGCGCTGCCACATACCAGCAGAAAGTCGATGTGCATGGACCCTATATTGAGGTTACGAAGACTGTTGCGCCTGAGTTGGTAGAGCCGAACGGTACACCTGAGAATTGCACTGCAAAGATCTCTGTGAGTGTTGCAAACACCGGCGACAGACCCACATCGGTTGTGATTACGGATCAGCTCCCTGCGGAGTGTGTTCTGATCAGCGCATCACCTGTGCGCGGTGTTGTCATGGATGATGCGAATGGCACATTCTCAGTGAGGCGGGTTTTGAAAGAGGGTATGGCTGAGACATTCGACTACACGATCGATCCGAACCGGACCGTGATGCTGCCTCCGACCGTGGTCGAGTTTCTTGATATCACAGCGTATGGGGGAATCAGCATCTCTGAGATGCCGATACTGTACGTGAACGGCACCAAACCCATCGGTGCTGCCGCTGAGAAGATCAGAGTCGAAGCAGAAAAAGTAAAAGAGGCGGAAAAGCAGGCAGCGGTTAAAGCGTTGGAGTCAGGGGTTGCATCTGCTGAGCCCGCTGAAACAATAGATACGCCTGTTCGCAAGGAACCCGGATTCACAGGCGCAATTGCGGTAATCA
>JAYEFS010000313.1:0-2408 GCA_034658695.1 Methanobacteriota archaeon
CTACTATGGAATGAGCGGAAACATACGACAACTGAAGAACTTCTACCACCATGTCGTGAAGCTCGCTTTCAAATGGATTAATCGTCGCAGCCAGAGAAAAAGCTACAACTGGGATCAGTTCAATCGTTTTCGAGGGTTTAATCCACTCCCAAAAGCCTGAAGATATATCAATCGCTATACACCTGAATCTGTAGAGGATGTGCTCCTGATAGAATCCGGATGAGGGAAATCTTCAAGTCCGGTTCTGTTGCGGGGCTTCAATAGTAACCTCGGGGTCATTACCCCAAACAAGAGGTGCGCTATGGGACATACTTCCTGACGTTCGGTGAATTGAAATGGGATGTCCTTTTATCGTCACAGAAAAAATGTAGAATTACCGATGATAACAACGCGATTGAAGAATGGACGTTTGAGAAGGGTGGAACGTGTCATAGCTGCGTGACTCATTTTGGACTGCAATTTGGGTTTCACCGAAAGTCGAGATACTTGACAAATCTTGTGGAAATCAGTGTAATCTCGTGGTTAGCTAAACACGCACCTAAGACAACTCATGGTAACCAGAAAATAATAAAAAGTCTCTAAAAATCTGCCGTTCAAACTCTTTCTCTGTTATTCAATATCATCACACATCCACACACATCAACGAGCACCGCCCCCGCCGCCGCTCTTGCCCCTGCCGCCATCACTACCGTCCCCACCACACCCCAGCCTCCATCCCCACGGCTTTCTCATAAAAATGTATGGGTCTCTGGTATCTCGCGTTGCAGTGACCAACACTTATAAACCTTAACTCCGTACCACTTTGGGGAATATGTCCAATCCAAGTATCTCATCCAGATTCCTGACCTTCCTTGGAACCTCGGTTACCATACTCCGATCCCCCAGATCAACATGGTAGACCTTGCCATACTTGAATAACAGGTCAATTGGAGTCAGCGTACGATTCAACTCACCCTTCTTCAGGGTCTGCTCCAACTTGCAGTGGATATAGAGGGATAGAAATGATATGAACACGTGCCCAAAGACACTCGCATCATCCTGTAGATATATTTTATCAGCCTCAAGCACCGTTATATATGTATCAAACATCTTTTCAACCGTTTCACGTCCCTTGTAGAGTTCATATATCTCAGTCCCATCAACATCCATGTTTGAGAGGATCAGGATCATGCCTGCCTTCTTCATCCGCTCTCTGAGCTTATTCTTGTCGATCTTGCCATCATCCAGCCGCCGGTACAGAGTCTTGCGCTCTTCCAGCATGAGGTCTTGATCCTCGAATAAGTAGAGGAAGAAGTTGTCAGACTTCCGCTTCCCGTACCGAATCAGGCGATCATGGTAGTATAGATGTCCGTTAAGGTGGATTAAGCGATCATAGAAATGACTGTTTCTCCGGGTCGGTAGCACATAAGAGATGTGCTTACTACTCAGGAACTCGACAACGTCCATAGAGAAGAAACCTCGATTGCGGACGAGGATCTTTTCACGGAGATTAAGCTCACATATCGAGTTATACAAAGTTGTTATGTCCTTCACGCTGCCAGGCAGTGCTCGTATCATTGTTGGCAATCCCGAGTCGGCACTACAAAGGAGCGCGAGGTTGATCTGGGGCACCTGTATCATATCCTTGTTGTAACCCCGCTCAGCCTGACTGATGCTAATAGAGCGCGAGAACACCGAACTCAGGTCATAAACAAGCTGAATGCTTTGGTCTATAAGTCCATTGAAGATTATATTCTGACCAGCTCGGTTCATGCCCACAGTATGGAGTACTGTGGATAGTTTCTTCGTGTTCAGATGTGGTTTGATATCCTCGGCATCATAGAGTTTCTCCCATACATCATTTACCCGTTTCAACGGCACACCGCCCGTGACGCGCACCATGGCAAGAGCGGATACCTCCCTCCAGCAGTCAGGAAAGCCTTTTCTCAGCAGGGGCTTGAGATCTTTCATCATGTCATGTAACAGCATCGAGTTGCCATATTCTGTGATGTTTCGGATGTTTTGGGACTGTCTTGTTCCGGATTTGATCAACCCTTTCTCAGGATCGAGTTTTCCAAGATATTTCGAGGTTTTCCTTGGTTTCTTGAGTTCTTTATCCCAATAACTGGTTGAGTGATAGACATAGTGATTATTCCCCTGCATCTTCACCTCAAGGCATTTCACACCCTTTGCCCTCTGTTCTTCCAGCCATTCTCTGGCCCATTGTTCCATATTCGGTATATGGGGAATAGGTTGTAATAAAGGTATCGGTGCTTATGTTGGTTTGATTTGCGAAAAGGAGTACGTTGTGGGATATTTGGGGGGACTTACCCCCTATTCAGTCGGAGTTAAGAGATTTCATGCTATATTTGGGCTTATCCGACCCGCACCATCGACAAGGATATAACCCAAACACCATATAATGTGAC
>JAYEFS010000314.1:0-10397 GCA_034658695.1 Methanobacteriota archaeon
CTATCAGTCCAATTCTTTCACGGTGCAAGAAAAACCAGTAGCAATCGGTTCAATCCAATTGGAAAGATGCTTTCGCTCCAGTACTAAAATGAAACAAAAATGGGACCAATTCAGTACGGGGTATACCCATCCTTTCATCACCCTAGTTTTTGACAGCGTTTGCACTCTTTAATTCCATCCATGTGACTTCGTAACAGAAATTTAAATATCATTAACCTGAGTTTGATGATATTATGGAAAATCGTAAAGAAAAGTTGAAGCTGTCAGTGGGGGACTTGAGGTGAAGGAACTCCTGATAGCATCCACCGCATTTGCACTCTTTGTCATCTGCCCGCGGATGGCAGGAATGACGAATGTCATCGCGGGTGCAACCCACATAAGCATCATCAGGATCGCAGTAATTGGAACCGTGCTCGCACTTCCGCTGATAATTCTTATGGCACTTATATTCAGAGAATACGGGCTTTTTGCGGCGCTTTTCTTCTGTGTTGTGACCGATCTCATGGCTGCGGTTGTCATGAAAGGGATCAGCTTCAAAGCGGGCGTAGAGACACTTATCATAGCGTTGTTCGTGATTGTGGGTGTCAAGGTTGCGTCCATGGTCTCGGCATGGGTGGGTTAAGATGTTCGTAGACCTGTTCCGGGAGATTGCGCACATATTCAACGAGACACCCGGTCATAGACCGGAAATTGCTGTGATGTGAACTATAGATTTAATACCACATACGGCGATGCTTCTTGATAGAGGATTATTAGAGGATTAACAGATGCCAACGATACACAGACCAAGAAGAGGGTCACTTGCATTCACCCCAAAAGTAAGAGCGCAAAAACTGGTCGCTCGAATCAAATCGTGGCGAGCGGATGACGGAACAGAGCCAAAAATACAGGATTTTGCCGGATACAAGGCAGGAATGACGCATGTGCTGATGGTTGACGACCGTCCGAACAGCATCACAGCCAACATGGAGATCGCAGTGCCTGTAACAATCATAGAGACTCCGCCGATGCGCGTTGTTGCGATACGCGCTTATGCGGATAACGAATATTATGGCATGAAAACAATCTCGGAAGCGTGGGAAGATGAGAGCGCTGACGGCATCGCTACAATCGAGCGCGCGCTGGAGGCAGGTACGGTGGACGAGATCAGGATAGTCGCCAGAACCATGCCGGATCAGGTCAAAGGGACGCCAAAGAAGAAGCCCGATGTCATGGAAACGCTGATTACGGGCGGCAACATCGCTGCGCAGTTCGAGTATGCGAAATCAATTCTTGGAACCGAGTATCAGGCAACCGACATCTTCAGCGAAGGCGCGTTCATCGATGTTGTCGCGATAACAACAGGGAAGGGAACACAGGGACCTGTGAAGAGATGGGGCGTTGCGCTGCAGAAGGGCAAGCACAGCCGCACCGGAAAGCGACGACACATAGGAAACCTTGGTCCTTGGACCCCGTCGTATGTGCGCAGAACTGTTCCACTGATGGGGCAGACCGGATACCAACAGCGAACCGAGTGCAACAAGCGGATCCTGAAGATCGGAACCGATGGACGTGAGGTGACGCCAAATGGCGGGTTTGTGAATTATGGTGTCGTCGGGGATAACTATGTGATGGTTCGCGGGAGCATCCCCGGACCCTCAAAGAGACTGATTCGGATGCGGCACCCCATACGTGGCAAAGAGCCGATGGGCGTTCCGGTGATTGCTCGCATCAGCAGAAAGTCGCAACAAGGGTGATTGAAGTGAAAAGCAATGTTTTGAGTTTATCCGGAAGCCCGGTACGTGAAATCGAGCTTCCAGCAGTTTTCTCTGAAGCGTACCGCCCGGACCTGATTAAAAAAGCGGTTCTTGCCGCACAGGCGAACAGAAGACAGCCGTACGGTGTAACCCGCTATGCTGGCATGAGGACATCGGCACGATCGCTTGGATCGGGCAGGGGTCTGGCACAGATCCCGAGACTGGTTAATTCGAGTCATGCCGCACGAGTTCCGCAGGCAAAGGGTGGCAGAAAGGCGCATCCACCAAAAGTCGAGAAGGACTGGAGCGAGAAGGTCAACAAGAAGGAGAGAAAGCTTGCAATCAGGTCAGCGATCGCTGCAACAGCCAATCCGGATATAATTCGTGCCAGAGGGCACAGATTCAAGGCGGAGGTCCCGATCATTCTTGAGGACACGTTCGAGAGTTTGACCAGGACAAAGGACGTCTGCGACGTTCTACAGTCAATTGACGTCTGGGACGATGTGTTGCGTGCCAAGAACGGGAGAAAGATCAGAGCCGGACGAGGGAAACTCAGGGGCAGGAAGTACAAGAAGCCAAAGAGCGTCCTGATCATTACCGCAGGGCATAACGGAATCGAAAAAGCTGCACGGAACATTTCTGGCGTGGATGTGGCGACATACGACCGGTTGAACGCTGAAATGCTCGCACCGGGCACGCATGCAGGCAGACTCACGATCTGGACAGAGAGCGCAGTTGCGAAGCTGGATGCGTGAGGAACCAGGGAGTGGGAAATGAAACAAGCAGATATCGCCAACTATCTGAAGCAGGTCTACCAGAAAGAGATCACCGTAACCGGCGTCGGAAAGCTCGGCGAGACTGAGGACGGTTTGAAGGAGTTCGGATACGGAAATCCACTTCTGCTCCGGTTCCTCGCAGACGGCGAGGAGAAGTCCGCAGTCCTCTCATCCATGCGGACCGAAGGCGGTTTCGGGCATGATCATTTCTCTGATCGGGCGCAGATTCTGATCTGGCAGCATTCCACGTTCAATAACCTGCCAAAACACGTAAAATCCATCGACGCCGGATATTTCACGGCTGATGGCAGGCTCGAGTCGGCAGGCGACGCCACAGAGTACTTTGTTCTGATGGAGGAGGTTGCGGGCGTCGAATATTTCATGGATCTTGAGCGGATCAGCGCAGAAGGTGCAACAGAGCTGGACGAGGCGCGTGCGCGTGCATTATCCGATTATCTGGCGGATATCCATGCTCGCAAGTCCGATAATCAGGAACTCTACGTGCGGCGGATCAGGGACACTGTCGGACACGGAGAGTGCATCATGGGGTTGATGGACAGCTACCCCACCGGGCTTGATTTCATAACCGATGAAGAACTCCTTGCAATCGAGAAAACGTGTATTGACTGGAGATGGAAGCTCAAAATCAAAACGGATCGGCTGTGCATGGTCCACGGAGATTTTCACCCGTGGAACGTGATGTTTCGGGAGGGTACCGATTTTAGCGTGCTCGACCGGAGCCGCGGAGAATGGGGCGAGGCTGCAGACGATGTTTCGAGCATGGCGATGAATTACATCTTCTACTCGCTTCAGAAACACGGTGGACTGGAAGGCGACTTCAAGAAAGTCTACGACCGGTTCATGGATCATTATCTGACAAAAACGGAGGATTGGGAGCTTTTGAAGGTTATCCAGCTATTTTATGCGTTTCGCGGGCTGGTTGTGGCAAGTCCGGTCTGGTATCCGAACCTCGATTACGGGATCCGGGTAAAACTCTTCAATTTCGTAAAAAACACTCTCGCAGAGGAAGAGTTCGATTATCAACATGTAAATTCATATCTCTCTGAGTGATTCGCAGGAGACTGCATGGCGATATCACAGGCGCACAAACGATACGAATTCAAGCGACATCTCGAGGAGATGAGGAGCAAGACCGGAAGGGGTACGGAATTAATCTCGCTCTACATCCCTCCGGACAAACAGATTTCTGATGTGGTTGCACAGCTCAGAGCAGAGCACGGGCAGGCTGCAAACATCAAATCAAAGTCCACACGCACGAATGTGCAGAGCGCGCTTGAATCGGTGCTTGCACGCCTCAAGTATTATCCAAGACCTCCGGAAAACGGGTTCGTCATCTTCTGCGGTACGCTTGACCTCGACGGGCATAGGACAACACTGGATACGATGATAATCGAGCCACACGAACCGATCACATCCTACAAATACCACTGCGACTCGTCCTTTTATCTGGATCCTCTTGAGGAGATGCTTGTTGAGAAGAGGACGTTCGGGCTCATCGCAATCGATCGGAGAGAGGCAACGATCGGGCTTTTGCGCGGCAAAACCATAGAGTCACGCAAGCATCTGACATCCACGGTTCCTGGAAAGCAGCGGAAGGGTGGTCAGAGCGCACACAGATTCCAACAACTGCGCCTCATTGCGATTCACGACTTTTACAAGAAAATAGGCAATAGTGCGAGCGAAATATTCCTGACAATCGACCACAAAGACCTTGAGGGAGTGCTTATCGGGGGACCGTCCCCGACAAAGGAAGAATTCTTCGACGGCGAGTTCTTACACCACGAACTACAGAAAAAAATCACAGGATTATTTGATACCGCGTATACTGATGAATCGGGGCTCTACGAACTGGTTGATGCTGCAGACGATGCGCTGCAAGACCTGGAGGTCACCAAGCAGAAAAAGATCATGCAGCGGTTTATGCGGGAACTGGTGAGTGATAAGGGACTTGTCGCATACGGGGACCAGCAGGTGCGTGAAAACCTGGAGCTGGGTGCTGTCAGTGTTCTGTTGATATCTGAAGACCTGCGGCAGGTGCGTGTGACAATTGCGTGCCAGAACTGCGATTATACCAGGAAAGAGACTACAGAAAGCGTTCCGGATTCCATCGAAGAGCGCTGCCCCTTGTGTAACTCCGACCTGAAGGTTACGGATGTTGTGGACGTTGTTGATGAGTTAACAGAGGTCTGCGATCAGATGGGGACCAGTGTTGAGTTCATATCCACTGAGTTTGAGGAGGGCGACCAGTTGATGCGGGCGTTTGGTGGGGTGGCTGCGATGTTAAGGTATGATGCCGGGGTATGAGGTCTGAGCGTATAGCGTCAAAATGATTATAAGTTGTCAGTAAAGTATGATACTTATGCGACAACTTCTTGTTGTCTATAGCAGGCGCAGGATCGGAAATACTATACTTTCATTAAATTTTTTGCAGAATAAGCCGGACATCTATTTTTTATGCATAAAGGATAGTGGGCAGGAGGATCTGATATGAACCGAATCGAAAAAGCGCTCAGGAACGTCAGAGGCGAGGTATACACCGACACGCCTACGTTATACTGCTATTCAACCGATGCGAGCATCTACCGGATCGTGCCATCTGCGGTCGTCTGCCCTCTCGATGCACACGATGTGAAAATCGCTGTTAATGCGGCGGGAGTGCTTGGAATTCCGGTAACAGCCCGCGCTGCAGGGACCAATCTCGCTGGAAGCTCGCTTGGCACCGGAATTATTCTCGATCTCTCAAAGAATATGAACAAAATCCTCGGAATCGTGCAGGAGGGGGCAGGGGATCAGGAGTTCTTTGTGGATGTTGAGCCAGGAGTCGTATTCAACGATATCCAGGCATATTTAGGCGAGAGAGGGCTGTTTCTACCGCCTGACCCATCGAGTTCTGAGATCTGTATGATCGGTGGCAACCTCGGAACGAAGGCTAGCGGCGCAAGATCCGTGAAATACGGAACAATTGACGATTATGTGGCTGGTGTCGAGTTTGTAACCGCTGACGGCGAGATTATCGACACAACTCTTGCAAAAACCATCCCGGATCGGATATCCAATGGTTTACTTGGGATCAAAGAGCGGGTACTCACTGATTCCGATACAATCGCACGTCTTGAGTCAAAACGGGGTGTAAAGACTGCGAGCGGCTACAATATCAGGGCGCTCTTCGATTACGAGGAAATCGGCGATGTGATTACACATCTGATGTCAGGAAGCGTCGGAACACTTGGCATATTCACGAAGATACGGCTGAAAGTCCTCTCGATCACATCAGGGAGGTCCATCAGCGCGATATACTTCAAAAATTTATACGACGCCGGTGATGCTGTGCAACACATAAGAGAACTCGGTCCTGTCAAGATCGAGATGATGGACTCAACATCCCTTGCGATCGTTGGCACGGAATATCCGGATATGGGAGTTCCGGAGGATGCAAGTGCGCTCTTTGTTGAATTTGAAGGGGATCGGCTGGAATCAAAGATTCGCGACCTCGAAGAACTGATTGGTGCGCGGTACGACATCTATGGCGAGGTTGCTTCAGAATCAGCGGACCTGGACGCGCAGGAAAGGGTATGGGCGGTCCGAAAAGCACTTGTTCCGATTCTTACAAACTACGATTCCGATACGAAGCCTGATGCGTTCATAGATGACGTTGCTGTTGCCGTATCCGATCTTGCACCGCTGATTGGTGACCTGCACGAGATATTCGACGAATATGGTATAGTCTCTGCGATCTACGGGCACGCAGGGTCAGGGAATCTGCATATCCGACCGATGCTGAACTTGAACGACCCGAAGAACATCGACCTGCTCCCGGAACTGGTGAACCGCGTCTACGATGTTGTATTCAAGTATAATGGCACCATGACCGGCGAGCACGGAATGGGGCGTCTCAGGACGATGTTTCTTGAAAAAGAGTGGGGCGAGAGGATCTATGGCTACATGCGACAGATCAAGGAGCTATTCGACCCGGAGTGCGTCCTGAACCCGGATGTCATGTTCAGCGACAGGAAGATAACAGACGATATAAAATATCCGACAGAATATATAAACCAGTTCGAAAAACCATGCGTCAACTGCGGGTACTGCAAATCAGTCTGCCCGATATCGATCACAATGGGGGGCGAAACCGGTTCGAGGTCTTTTCTGCAACTCGCAAGGTTCAGGAAGCTTGAAAACCCGACAGCAGCAGAGTCGCGCCGCGCAGGAGAGCTGCTCGAAATGTGCCTCGGCTGCCTCAGGTGTGCAACCAGATGCCCGAGCCACGCAAGCGTCGGAGAGATGTTGTTTTCACAGAAGACTCCGCCCGTGTATATCAGGAAGGCGATGGGTATGTGGGCATCCGATTTCAATAGATTCGGTAGGTATTCGAGGTTCTTTGGAAGAATCACGCGTCCTGCTGCGGGGGCGGTTCTGCGACGGGATATTCCGAAAATGAGGAAGAAACTGCCGGTATTTGAGGATTATGTGCAGAATCCGGATGCGATGAACGTTGCAGTCTTTATGGGCTGTGCGTCTGCGATACTCGATGATGGCGTCCTCGATTCGATGATTCGGGTGCTGAAGAAGAGCGGGTTCAATGTCACGGTCTTGGAGCATAACTGCTGCGGACTTCCGATGATTGCGGAGGGGCTTTACGATCTGGCAAAGGATACTGCGCGAAAAGTGGTCACAACATTCGCATCGGAATCCACATCCGCTGATCGAAGATACGATGCCATCGTCACAGCATGCGCGTCCTGCACGATGATGCTCAAGCGATTCGGGGGGCTGCTTGCAGAGGAGGATTGCGAAGTTCGCGATGCCGCAGCGAGGGTATCATCGATCACTTATGATATCGGAGAGTTTCTGGCAAAGTTTGTGGACGAGGAGGTCTTTTCAAAAGAAAAACTGGATATCCGTGCGGTATACCACAACCCCTGCCATCTTGCTGCTGCCGGGGTTAAGGACAGCTCCCTGGTGCTGGGGCTGATCGTGTCCGAGTTTGCCGAGCTTTCCGACGGATGCTGCGGTGGGGCGGGAGCGTACAGTTTCCTGCATTCGGGTAGCTCTGATATGATATTCGACCGGAAGATTGAGGAGATTCGCAGGATCGATCCGGATGTGGTCATAACCACCTGTCCGAGCTGTGAACTCCAGTTCAGGCACGGGCTTGCAAGGAATGATCTGAGGTGTGATGTTATGAACATCGTCGAGGTGGTGGATCGGTATTACCAGCACTTACAGGGCGATATACCAGAGGACTGATTGGAGCGGCACTAAAAGACGGTGATTCATTGGAGTATGGTCCATCCGGATCTAAAACCCCCCCACCGAATCTGACATGATGCCCATACAGTCCGTGTCGTCTATTGTGCATAAATTAATATGAACTGATCACAAGGAAGATCATCAGATAGACATACGTAAACACGTTACAAACAGGAGAGAACAAGAGATGAAGGTATGTATCCCAACAGAAGGAGACGGCGGAATCGAGGATTCTGTCGGGCAGCATTTCGGCAGAGTTCCGACGTACACCGTAGTAGATGCTGATACGGGCGATGTGGAGGTATTTCAGAATACCAGCGAGCACAGAGGCGGCGTGGGACTGCCCCCGGAAATAATATCAAAGACCGGTACGCACATCATGCTCTGTGGTGGGCTTGGACCAAAAGCGGTCCAGATGTTTGAGCAGTACGGAATCGACGTCTTCGTCGGCGCGCAGGGCACGGTGCGTGATGCGATTGAGGCGTGGAAGCAGGGATCGCTCATGGAGGCGACTGACGAGAACGCATGCCAGGAGCATAGGAATCACTAAATCACATAAATTGCGGTGGGGGCTTTCGCGTGTGGGGTGTCTCCACCCAATCGTTAGAATTGGAGTGGTGGGAGAATAAAATAGTTTTAGCGTCTGCCCCTCTCCCACCACAAGATACTATGACTGTTTGAGCATATAAATGTTTGTGCTGCGCGGGGCTTTGGGATGCCTCTTTGCAGACACACACTTTTATTGATTGAGTCGCGCGATAAATGTTTTCGAGGCTGGGATACCGCGAACGCAAACAGCATCAGAACCGGAAAAATCCATCCTGATGAGCGAGTGACACAGACAACATTGCAGCCCACCGTTGCAACCGCCGAATCATCGGGACATGCCCCGGATAACGTCCATATTCCTGACGATTCTGGCACTGACAACCGCTCCGACGACCACATTTACGTAGTAGGTCACCGTCCTCCAGCAGATCACAACGATACCGACGAGGTGCAGCGGTACGAATGTTGCGAGAAGCGCAGTGGACGATAGCTCTGCAACCCCCGACGCTCCCGGCGTTATCGGAACGACCATGACAATTGAGATTATCACCTGCGCTGCGAAGGCGACCGGGATCAGGGCTGGCACGTTCGGCACGTTCAGACCGCTGAGGATTAACGGGATGTGCATGAACTCAACGATCCAGAAAAGGAGTGTAGCGCCTGATACTAGCAGCATATCCGATCTCATGCTTGGGGAGTCTCTGATACCTCTGGTAAAGCTGTTTCTGAACTCGAGCACCTCAGCTTCAATCTTTTCGACGATCGCATCCGACATCTGCCCGAGTCCTAAGAGACTGGCAATCCGCTGAGCAAAAGCGGTAATAGACGAGATGAACCGCGAGTGATTATATAGGGCAAGCGAGATTGCCGCTATTGTAAGTATCACAATCAGCGCGGCAGAAATGAGCAGGATGTCAAGCTCAAGCGACGTTCGCTTCAGTGTGATCAGTGCAAGCGGCAACGCGAGAAGCAGCAGCACGGCATCGAATAACCGTCCCGCAACAACGATTGCGGACGCTTTTCCTAAAGTTATACCTTCCTTTGCCAGCATATACACCATAACCGGCTCTCCACCCGCACTCGACGGCGTAACCGCCATCATGAGCAGGCTCGATGTCGCAATCTCTGTGGATTTGACGATACCCACGCGCTCGCCAAGACTCCGGCAGAGAACCGATATCCGGAACCCCCAGATGCCATACGAGATTGCATGCAGGAGAATTGCGGCAAGCAGGTAGATCGGCTGCACCGCAAGAAGGCTCGGAAGCGTCTCATCGGTTGCAGTGTATAAAAGAACGGCAACGATTGAGAGTATGCTCATGGCGGCACCGATAACGATCATCCTCTTCAGCCACTGCATGCGTATCATGCATGCGGCGATCTGATTTAACGTGTGCGCTCGAGCGCATATTCGCGATAGTGTTAACGGGGCAGCAAAAACAGGGTCTTTGGGTATCTCGCGTTGCAATGCAAAAACGACCAGCCATATCGGTTATTTACCAGAGCGCACCCAATTTTGGTTTCAAGGTTTTTGTCCTGGATTTAGTCTATTTATGGCAGTTTTTAGGTATCCACTTCAAATTAAGTGGTAACCAAGGCGCTATCTAAAAAACCGTGATGTATGATAATTATCGTAGATGTGGATTTCATAAATTTACGCAGATGTTGCCTTAAATCAGTGAAATCGGTGTTAATCTGTGGCTAAACGTCATATCAACCATTGATTTACAGATTACATTGATTCCACCAATCCAATCGCACACGCGTTGCCAGAGTAACGTCATGCGTTTCAACCAGCCCGAAGAAAGATGACTTATGTCCGGTATATTAATTTTTAGAAAATCCATGAATGTCTCCATGTCCCCGAAATTTTCATATACCTCCGGCGACCAAATATTACTTGCGATGTTGCGTGGTTGATTGCCAGCACAATTTTTTCTGATTCTGATGGATTCTGTGGTTTTCAAAAGATGTCAGAAGAGACTTATTCATCCTTTGCGCCTTCGCGTCTTGGCGTCTTGGCGTCTTGGCGTTTCTCTGATTTAACGCAAAGGCGCAGAGACGC
>JAYEFS010000315.1:0-2396 GCA_034658695.1 Methanobacteriota archaeon
CGGATAGTAGCGAGGACACGAGATTCATAAAGATTATGTGAAATCCGATCCATGATGCTGCTGCTTACTTTGTTGTCGAAGAACTTAATAGAAGAGGGACAAAACTTTTGTGGATTCACTTAGTAATCGCGGGTGTCACTCTTTCGTCTCTTTCGTCTTACACATCTTACTCGTCTTTCTCGTCTTTCTCGTTAAATCAGAGAAACGCAATGGCGCAAAGGTTGAAAACCGCAGAATCCATCAGAATCAGGAATTTGTTTGTGCATGAGGGCGGGATACACACCGCGGGCGTGATCAAGAATCCGTTCACTTATGAGCCGTATCCACCTGAAATAATCGGTGCGAACCGGCAGCTCTTAATCGGAGGCTCCTCAGGAAGGGAAGTGGTCAAGAGGATCTCAAAGGGACTCGTGGGTGAGTTCATCGGGGCGAAGAAGCTCAGGCTGATTGGGATACGGTTGTCGAATCTTCGGATGATGGAGGCGGAGATGAGGCAGACCACGATATATGAGTTCATCGGCTGAGTGGATGGCATAAATCGGATCCATACGCCGCGATGATCCATCTCGCAGCTATGGCGGCGTCTGCCCGACAAAACTCGCTCGGTTGCTATATGCTCAAATATGACCAAATATAATCAATCATCTGATAATCGCAAACACATCCTTCAAGCGAGTATAATCATGACCCTAAAAACCACAATCATCTGCTCCGCGGCCGATCAGGCGAGCATGAACATAATGGAGAATCTGATTGCGCTGCACGACTGGGAGCGCGCCGGAGACGTCTACGAGGCAGACCGATTCAGAATCGTTGAGGTTGAGAAACTCCACATCTTCTGCGATCACATCGATTCCGAACTCGAGAGCCGTGGACTGCCAACAGATATGATAATCTTTGCATCAAAACACAAGAGCGACAACAACAAACGGTTATTCTCTGCGCATTTCACAGGGAACGTCAGAGATGCCGGGTTCGGGGGAAATCCTCATGAACTCGCTCCGGCGGCGCCGCAGGCACTGAAGTCATTTCTGCACTCGCTGCATAATCTTGCGGAGGGCACCGATTATGAGGTCGCAATGGAGTCGACCCATCACGGTCCGACCGCGCTATCTGTGCCCTCCATCTACATCGAGGTCGGCAGCACAGAGGCTGAGTGGGTCGATAAAGGCGCTGGCAGAATCGTTGCGAGCGCAATTCTGGAGTTATCTGAGTCCGATTCCCCTGTTGCGGTTGGTTTTGGCGGGGGGCATTATGCGCCGAGGCAGACGAAGCTGATCCTTGAGACCGATATCACGTTCGGGCACAACTTCCCAAAGTATCAACTGGACAATCTTGATTACGAGTCAATCCGCGATGCGCTCGTGAAATCGAGTGCGGATTTTGTGTACTTTGACAGAAAATCGATGAACGCTGCGCAGCGGAACCGCATTCGCGCGAATGTGGAGGAACTCGGGTACGAAGTTCTGCGCGAGAGCGAGATTATGAAACGGTTCGGTCGGTGAACAGAATGGATGCGGGGGGAGGGATTCGAACCCTCGAACTCCTGCGAGAATAGGCCCTGAACCTATCGCCTTTGACCTGGCTGGGCAACCCCCGCATTGCAGGTGTTTGTGGTGGATGGACCGATCGGGATTCGAACCCGAGGCCTCTTCCATGCCAAGGAAGCAATCTACCCCTGATCTATCGGCCCTATCAGGATGCAGTGCTGATATTGATGAGGTGGGTTATCAACATTGTGGTTGCGGGAGACTGAAACGTTCGAGACCGGAACCCGTGGTTACATATAAGTCTGACAGAACCATTACATGATCGGTGAGCAACTATGAGAATGCCGGCAGTCGCAGGAAAGTTCTATCCCTCAAACCCCAGAACTCTGAAAAAGGAGATCAATTCGTATTTTTCGAAGATTACGATTGCACCGGCTCAAACGATCATGGGTGCGGTTGTGCCGCATGCCGGATACATGTATTCAGGACGAACGGCGGCGCATGTGTATGCAGCGCTCCCGGATGCCGATACCTTTGTCATAATCGGGCCAAATCACACGGGCTACGGCTCTGTTGTCTCGGTGTCATCTGATACATGGAGTACGCCGCTCGGAACCGTCAATTGCGATCTCGATATCATCGAGTCGCTCTCGCGCAGCATAATTGATGTCGACGAAACCGCGCATCTATACGAGCATTCAATCGAGGTTCAGATTCCATTTCTACAAACGAGGTTTCGTGACTTTGAGATCGTTCCGATATGCATGGGCTTGCAGGATGAGGATATGACACGTGATGTGAGTACCGAACTGATGGATGCGATATCAGAAACCGACAAAAAGGTTGTTGTGATAGCTTCTTCTGATTTCACGCATTACAAGCCCGCGAAGGTGGCGTACGATACCG
>JAYEFS010000316.1:0-10330 GCA_034658695.1 Methanobacteriota archaeon
TCCCGTTTTTGTTTCGTTCAGTATTTGATGCAAAAATCCTGATTCTGATGGATTCTGTGGTTTCCAATCTTTGCGCCTTTGCGTCATCGCGTCTTTGCGTTCCTCTGATCTAACGCAAGGTCGCAACGGTGCAGAGACGCAAAGTTGAGAGAGATACGCCCGCGTTTTTTCACATACGCGAGGGAACTACTGTTAACGACCACAGAAAACGTCAGAACCAGGACATGTCACCGCTCCTTCCGGATTGCTACCGCGCAGATCTCAGTATCCAAGCACCTTTGCGCCTGTCACCAGTTCACCAGGAATGCCCTCGACCAGTGGCTCCGGAAGCGATAGCGCATCAGCAGAATCGTCGATGCGATACACGAGACGTGCAAGCCCTCCCGACCGAAGCGAAACATCCCAGAGATAATCGAACCTGTCCCCGACCTCTGCCCTGCGTGGCTCTGGCTCCGCGCTCACAATCTCGTAGGGGATGAAGTCGTGCACCTTCAGGGAATGCGCAGCAGCGGTATGATTCTCGATTCGTATCTCGACATCGAACCCGCCGTTGTTCTCGTTTCGTTGAACCGAACGTGCAACAAGGAGACTGCCCATGATCCGCGCAACGACCGGATCGATATTCGGAACATCCCGGTCAAGGATCTCTGAAACCTTGGTTGCGAGTCTCGGAAGCACTTTTTTGATGAGATTCTCCTTTTCTTTACGTCTTGAAAGGGCATCCTGCCGCCCAAGGTACTTCCGCATCCTGCTTGCGGCGGAACGCACCGCATTCTCGATCTCGTCCAGAATCTCGGGAACATCTGCGATCGCATTCTTTGATTCGGATGTGAACGGCACATTCGTGGATGCGACATGGACCAGGATCGCGCACGGTCCCGATGGAAACCCGCCAGGTTGTGCAAGTCCGTAGTACTTCCAGTTTATGCGCTCGATTGCGTGCGTCGCTGCGCATGCGCCCTGCTGGTATAAAAGCGGCACCCGGTTTGCAAATCGCAGAATCTCGACTTTACCGTCCGCAGGCAGATCGCCACCATAAGCGATCGAAGCCTCGACAAGGAACGGGTTTCCGGAGTAGACGGCAGGCGGGCGCTTCGCTGTCGCTATGAAATCAACCGTGTATTCCTTCTCAACGCCCTTGTAGATCAGATCCTCTGAGATCGGCGAGAGACAATCGGTTGGCGGCGCACCGATCTTCACACTCCTGAACGCGTGGAGCAGCCGTTCCGTTTCCTCGTGCGCAAGCTTCCCGGGGTCAGACTCCGGTTTCAGTTGCGCGCGGGAGCAGATCTCCTCGGATGTCACAGCCCCGATCCTCACGAAGGAGTCTTTGAGGAATGTGGACAACCGCTTCCGGTCCGTGTACCTCAGCATCTTGATCAGTGTCCCGAGTTCGATTCCCGCCGGATGCGGTTTGATCTCCTTCGGGCGCTCAGGCGGCAGATCGCTCGCTCGTTCAAAGACCGTGCGCTCGCAGTCCGGGTCGGTCAGAGTGAGTCTCGCATGCGGGTTCACAATCGCTGTGTTCCGCAGGTACTCGATAACAGACTGCCGTCGCCCCTTGACGTATGACGCCTTGATCTCAAGCTCGACTCTGGTGCCATGCGGAGGATCCCAGTCAACGGTTCGCTCTTCGAGAATCTCTGGCTCGTTCGTGCTCGTGTCAATCACCAGTTCGCAGTAGTGCGCAGGTTCGTTGTGACCGATCTTTGAGATGATTCTTGCCGGCTTTCCGGTGCTGAGCTGTGCATACAGAACCGATGCGCTGATCCCGATTCCCTGCTGTCCCCTCGATTGCTTCAGGACGTGAAAACGTGACCCATACAACAGTTTCGCAAAGACCCTCGGAATCTGGTCCCTAACGATTCCGGGACCATTGTCCTCGATTGTCACAATGAGATTTGAGCCCGACCTGGATTGTTTGATCTCTATTGCGAGATTGGGAAGAATCTCTGCCTCCTCGCACGCATCAAGAGCATTATCCACAGCCTCCTTGACCGTTGTGATCAGACAGCGCTGCAGCGAATCGAATCCGAGCATCTGCCTATTTTTTTCGAAGAACTCTGCTATGCTAATCGACTTCTGCTCTTCTGCGAGTCTTTCTGCGATGTGCGATTCCTGTTGCATGCTCAAATCATTGCGTGGATCGTAGATATTGGCATCGGTCACTGAACGTCAAATTCAACCAGTTTCGCAGCAGCGTACGCGGGAAACACATTTGATATCGCCTCTCCGTACATCCCGGAGATAAAGGAGCACTCAACACCATCGACGTCACGAATCCTGTCCACCGCATCCCGGATCAGAAATTCGCCGATGCCGGTTCCGATGACACGATTCAGCCGGTTTCGCTTCAGAACAGCGGCAATCGCGCCTACGATCTCCCGAACCTGTGCCTCTCGCACCTGCTCCGCAATTTCAATGACCGCGGACTCCGTAATTTCACCAGTATCCGCACAGACGACCCGCGCAAGCCTGCGAATCGATTCATCGACCGTTGTTCCGGCGTGGTCCGGGGTTTCGCAGGTGTAACCCGTCCCCGCAATCTGCCCGAGCACGCGATACACATCCGCGGTTATTGCAAATAGTTCTGATGATATGCGGCATGCATAACCGCCCAAAGTGACCCGATCGACGAGCGATGCGAGATTCGTCCGTAGCACGCCCGAATAGATCAGTTCGTCACGCTGCAACCGCTCAAAGTCCGTTCTGCCAGCACGTGCAACGCCTCCGACGATCGGAATGACGTCCGTTGTGGTGCTGCCCGTGTCAACAAAGACGCAGTCGCAATCCCTGGCAAGAAAGCCCGCTGATGCTGCCCAGTTTGCCGCGGCAAGGCTTGCATCATAACCATCCACAATTTTGCATTCATTGTTGAGATAATATATTTCGCTCTCCGAAAACGCCTGATTAACTGCATCGCAGATGAACCGTATCCCCTTAATCTTGTCCTCGAAACAGTCAGCGAGTTCGCCGGTCATCACGACAGCGACCTTATCCGGGTTCATGCGCCCTGAAATGCCCGATAGCAGGTCAGAGAGCGGGGCGTTCTTCCACAGCGGAAGATAGTGTATCTCAGTAACGCCACCATCCGCTGATGCGACCTTCGTGTTTGCGCCTCCGATATCGATACCAATTGTTGTCATCTCAATTTCCTTCTGCTCTTTCTGTAGCCCACAAGGCGGCTTCCACAGACCTGACACACTCGTTCACTGTCGCCACCACCCTCAAACTTTCTTCCACACCCCACACATCGCCAGCCCCATTCGAATCGCTCTTTGATATGTTTCTGCACAACCGGCTCTGTTCTGATGCCGATACTTCCGGCTACGTTCTGGATCGCGTAATCATCTGTGTAGAGGATTCCGTTGTATTCGAGCGTCTTTGCCAGAATGCCGATGTCGGTGTCAGACAGTCTCTCGCAATCTCCAGTGACTCTCGCATGCGAACAGACCTCATCTACGAGGTGTGGGAGTGGTGCTTCAACCACCACGTCCACATCGGAATCAACCGCAGCCTCAAACGCCATTCTCGATTGCATGTCTTTCAGTTCCGAAAGAACATCAGGTGTCGTGATGATCCGGTTCGGTAGCGGCATTCCGAGGATGAATACCGACGAATCCACGATGTACGCTGGCATTGGCATGAACTCCTCATTCTACAGCAACCGGTATATATCATGATGCCCTCTATACCAGTATCCCTTCTTCGAGGACTGATGTGAATCCGGTGATCATCGGAGCATAGGAAGGGGCACATAACCGCACCGTATAGGTCCTTGCAGGAGTTATTGGTACACCTGACGCGATGACTGCCAAGCCAACCCCGGTGTGGAACAGGTGACATTGCCCGACACGAGGGTAACTGCGACGACAACGGAATTATCCAGTGGATGACCTCGCGGAGTTAGTGCGTCGGGCTACAACCACCACAAGATGCCAGCAATCCCACGGCCAGCAATCCCACATAAATCAAGTTAAATATATCAGGTAACATGTCATACAGAGACGCCATAAAAGCCACGTCAAACGGCGTGGTAATCGATTTCAAGGTAACACCAGGGTCCAGAAGAACAGAGATTCCTGATGGCTACGATGAATCGCGAAACAGGATTCGCGCACGCTTGTCCGCAAAAGCCGTGGATGGTAAGGCAAACAAACAACTGGTCAAGGAACTATCGCGGTTATTCGGAATAAATTCTGCGAGCATCCGTTTGAATGGTGCAGCAAGCACGAAAAAGTCAATCGAACTGGCAGGAATCGATAGAGAGGATGCGATTCGGATACTACTTCCCTTTTTCAACGATGACAGCACGACTAAATACTGATATTCAACGCTACGAGATGATCGAGCGCGTAATTGCGGATATGAGGCAGCAGTCCGACAATGGTGCGGCAATCGTTGTGGAAGGGCGGCGCGATGTCGCGGCGCTGCGTAATCTCGGGGTGTGTGGCACGATCGTAACACCAAACGGACAACCGCTGATGTATTTTACAGACACCCTTGCATGCAGTTATGACTCTGTGATCGTGCTCACCGACTGGGACCGCAAAGGTAACGAATTGTCATCACGAATCGTCACATACCTGCGGTCGTGTGACGTTGCAACCGACACCACACTGCGCACCCGGCTTAAAAAATTGGTGCAGAAGGATATAAAAGACGTAGAGGGGCTGGATGGGCATATTTTGAGGCTGCAAGAGAATATTGTAAAACGTACCTGATTCTGATGGATTCTGTGGTTTTCAAGAGATGTCAGAAGAGACTTATTCATCCTTTGCGCCTTCGCGTCTTGGCGTTTCTCTGATTTAACGCAAAGACGCAGAGACGCAGAGAGGTGCCCGCGGCCCCACACACGTGAAGACTACCGATAGCGACCACAGAAAACGGCAGAACCAGAAACGTACTAAATAGTGTTAGGTGCCTGGGCTGTCACATTGTGTGGTGTCCGCTCGAAACTCTGGTTTCCGGATATCCAAAACCCGAAGCAGTCAGCACCTGATTCTGATTGACAACATCTTCAAAACCACGCCAGCACCACGTAGCGAGACAACCCTATGTACCACAACCTTATTATGTTGTCATCAACAAAGCAGTACCTGCTTACAAACAATAATAATAGTCAACGAGTATTATTTGCGTGGCACCGATACATCCCGGACATTTCATTGATAGCTTCAGAGGGGTGGTTTCAGTGCCCATTCATCGATCACATTCACACACAACGCGAGGAGAGAGCGTGGAACGTACTAAACGGTTGGTCTTGACATCGCGAGCGTCTCGATGCTGATAATATAATCTTGGGGCTATTGTTTATTGCAGGGGTGAGTTATATGCAAGATTCTGATACAACGAAATACGTAATTCAAGCCACAATCACTGCAGACGGGATCATCGAACGACCCGATGTGGTTGGGGCGATATTCGGACAGACGGAGGGTCTGCTGGGCAACGATCTTGACCTGCGCGACCTTCAGAAGACAGGAAGGATCGGAAGGATAGATGTCTCGGTTAGCTCCAAGAGTGGCAAGGCAGCCGGAACGATCACTATTCCGTCGAGCCTTGATCGGGTTGAAACTGCCATTTTGGCAGCGTCGCTCGAGACAATCGATCGGGTAGGTCCATGTATCGCACAGATCGAACTCGAGAAGATGGTTGATGTGCGCGCTGCGAAGAGAAGACACATCATCGACAGAGCCAAGTACATCTTGACCGATATGTTCAATCAAACGGTTCCGGAAAGCCAGGAGATTGCTGACGAGGTCAAAAAATCGGTGAGAGTTGAAGAAATCACCGAATACGGTAAAGACAAACTTCCGGCAGGTCCGAACGTAGCGGAGTCCGATGCGATCATCCTCGTAGAAGGGAGGGCGGATGTTCTCAATCTGCTGCGATACGGGATCAAGAATACGGTCGCAGTCGGTGGAACAAGCATACCTGATTCGATCATTCCGCTCTGTAAGGAGAAGACTGTCACCGCGTTTACGGACGGGGATCGTGGCGGTGAACTGATCATCAAGGAGCTGCTCCAGATGGCGGACATTGATTTCGTCGCGCGCGCTCCGGATGGCAAGGGTGTAGAGGAACTCGTCCAGAAAGAGATCGTTACATCGCTGCGCCAGAAGGAACCGATCGAGCAGGCGGTTGTCAGTTACGCACAGCCGGTCGAGGTGAAGAGGCGGAAGCCGGATCGCAGTGTGAAGGTGCAGAAGAGAGCAATCCCGAAACCCCCTGTGGTCGAGAAGCCACAGAATGGTGGTTCCGACGATCTCATGACCCATGTACATGCACTCGCAGATACCATGAATGCGCGGTTGCTTGACGCCGATACCAAGGTCATCAGTGAGGTTTCGGTACGGGACCTTGCAGGCTCGCTGAAATCCTGCGCAAACAGCATCGAAAGCGTGGTCTTCGACGGGATGATCACCCAGCGTCTGCTGGACATCGCTTCCGAAAAGAACGTAAAGAACCTCGTGGGTGCCGAAATGGGGCGCATCACCAAGCATCCCACCGCAATCAAGGTTCTGACAGCGTCCGACCTGTGAAATTGTGTAATCATCGCCGTGGAGGTACCGCAGAGGCATAAGTCTCTGCGCCTCTGCGATTCGTTACAATGCTCCCTGACTGGATTACTTCGACCGGAAGAGTGGGAAATCGACTCTCCGATCCTCTTTTTCTCTGCGTCTTATCGAACACGGATACGTGCCGGATTCCGAAGATATCGGCTGCCGGCGCAACCACCGAACTTAACGATTACACACCTGCAGCCGATTCCGAGATCGTGGTGCATGGCAGCCCACAGAGCACGCCCGAGCTTCCGATGAAACCGGGTGGCGCGCCAACCCCTGCGGTTATGACCCGCGCCGCATTACAACTCACTGGCATGCCTTATCTTTTTGTGAACGCTGGGCTGCGAATCGTGCCGAATGTGCCGGTAATTGATCTTGGCGCCGAACCCGGGCGGGATATCAGATACGGGCGTGCTGTGTTGCGTCCGGATGCGATCAGTAAGAGTGCGTCTGTGATCGGCTTGCAGCTCGGAAAACTAGCAGACTCTGTTATCATTGGCGAGAGCATCCCGGGTGGCACAACCACTGCTCTTGGAGTTCTGACCGCGCTTGGGTATGATTACGGTGTCAGCAGCAGTTGCAAGGAGAATCCCCTTAAAATCAAGCGTGATGTGGTGCAACAGGGTATCAGCGCATCAGGCATAACGTTGGATGCGGTGAAAAACGACCCGATGTGTGCTGTGGCAGCTGTTGGTGACCCGATGATGCCCGCGGTCGTTGGATTGGTGCGCGGCATGGTACCATCTGACTGCGAAATCGTTCTTGCAGGCGGAACCCAGATGATTGCGGTATTTGCACTGCTAAAACATCTTGGGATTGACATGGCTAATATCTCAATTGCGACCACAAAGTACGTGTATCAAGACGCTTCGATTGATTTCGATGCGGTGATCCGCGATCTCGGATGCCGTATCCATGTCGTTGATCCGGGATTTGCGGATTCAGCAGTAACTGGCTTGCGCAAGTATGAGGCAGGCGAGGTCAAGGAGGGTGTTGGTGCTGGCGGTGCGATGTATGCTGCCGGCATGCTTGGAATCGATCAGAAGACGATTTTGGATCGAATCGAGGCTGTGTACGCGGAGTTGATGCGGGGCGGACAGTAAACCGCAGCAGGCACGCTCTTCTCCAGTTGAAACAGAGGGGTTTATCCGACCAATTCATCCAGTCTGAACTGTCTGTGCTTCTTCACACCGAAAAACTCCCTTGCGGCGCGGCCGACCACATCGCGATATTCGGCAGGGGTGTACACACCCATCCGCCAGTTGTCCCGCTGCGCGTGCCCGAGAGCGGAGACGATGTGCGATATCTCACCCAACGGCTTCAACTGGCGGTCAATCATGATGTTTGCCTTTATTTCCACAATCTCCGGTGGTTCCGGTATGTCGATTACGATATAATCGGGGTCGATTCCGAGATCTGATGCGAGTTCTGACTCAATTCGCCTCGTATTCGTTCGATGCCTGAGCACATTCTCACCGACAGAATCAAATCCCGCATAGAGGGCGCGTTTGAACAATCTCCGGTTGCGAAGGCGATCCCTGATCTCTGAGGGATATCCCTGGTGCGTCCGCATCTCGAAGAAGAGTTCCTGATCATCCATCAGGGAGAGCGTTCGCGCATCAAAACCATCCTCGATCATGCGCTCGATTGCACGCACGCACATCGACTCAGCGATGCGGGTCACATGGTGGTAATACACGGTCGGGTGCATCAAGAACCGCGAGAGCAGAAGCGACTCCGCAGCACGGACTCCCCCGCTCCTGATCACGAGTTTTCCGTCCAGAAACTGCATTTCATGAATCAAACGAACAAGATCAACTGAAAGTGGAACTCCCGTGTAATGCGCATCTCTTACAAGATAATCCATCCGATCAACATCGATTTCACTGTTCAAAGCAGCACCATAACCGGTCTCTCCTTTTATATGCTTCGCAACTCTCGAAATGTTGATTGAATACTTCTCAAAAATCTCTGCGAAGTCGCTTCTTAAGATCGGGAGAACATCCTCGTGCGACTTCCCGGTATGCAATTTGATGATCTTTTCGGTCACATGCGAGAGCGGTCCATGTCCGATGTCATGAAGCAGAGCGGAAACGCGTAATTCTGTTTGTTCGTCGTCGGTCCCGGCTTCATCACCCATGCCACCCATGAGCGAGTTTGCGAGGTGGTATGTGCCGAGCGAATGCTCGAATCTGGTATGGTTCGCTCCTGGATACACGAAATTTGTAAGTCCGAGTTGCTTGATGCGGCGCAACCGTTGCATCCGCGGCGTCTCGATTAGCGAGAGTGCAACCTCACAGAGTTCGATGTATCCGTGAATTGGATCTCGGATTACCGTCATCAGGTCGGAGTGGTTGTGCATGATTTATATACATTTAGCAACAATTGGGCATTCATGCAATGTATGTATAGAGGTGTTGTGCCTGGGTAGACAAAAGAAGAAGGTGCCAGATGCACCTGTAGTGCGCGTCAGGATCCCCCGCCCCAAGGATCGCGAGGTTCTGGCAACGGTGGAGTCGATGCTTGGGGCACTCCATCTGAAGGTCAGATGTCTCGATGGGACTGTGCGGATCGCACGGATACCCGGACGAATGAAGAAGAGGATATGGATTCGCGAAAACGATGTTGTCATCGTCGTTCCGTGGTCGTTTCAGGATGAGAAAGCGGATGTGATCTGGAGATACACCGCGCCGCAGGCGGACTGGCTCAGACGCCGCGGATACCTTTCTTGAATCATGGTGGAAGTTGCGAAACGAGTGAAAGAGATTGATCGAGCAGTGGATCAATTTCGGATCAGAATAAAGGATTCCGAAGACTTAAAATCTATTGATGGCGTTTTTGATACATCTACGCTGAAGACGTTGTACCATCTCGCAAACAAAGGTTACATAGATGCGCTTGGTGGCGTGATCAGCACGGGCAAGGAGGCAAATGTGTTTCATGCGCTCGGATGTGAGCGCGAGCAGGAGATCGCTGTAAAGGTCTATCGCATTTCTACGAGCAATTTTCGGGCAATGCAATCGTATCTGATCGGGGATCCGAGATTCAAGAACCTGCGACATGAGAAACGGAGTATCGTCTTCACATGGACGAAAAAAGAGATGCGGAACCTGAAAAAGGCGAATTCAGCAGGTGTGCGTGTTCCGAAACCGTTTGATACGAGAAATAACGTTCTTCTGATGGAGTTTATAGGTGGTGACGAGCTCCCCGCGCAGCAACTGCGAGTGGTACCGCTGACCCGAGATCAGGCACAGGACGCGTATGATACCACCATGGACTATGTCCAAAAGTTATATCAAGCAAATCTCGTACATTCCGATCTGAGCGAGTTCAATATCTTGATGGATGGTTCTGAGGTCGTTTTCATCGACATGGGACAGTCTGTTACCCTTGATCATCCGAATGCCATGGAGTTTCTGGCACGAGACATTCGGAACGTCGTTACGTTCTTCCGAAAAAAGGGCGTGCGCATTGATGACGGTGACGCGGTTCTCGATACCGTGCTTGCTCAATAAAACCTTCGCAGTATTCTAATAATCGGAGTTTACAGCGGCATCCTCTTATATCTCCATAGTTCTACGATTATTATTGCGTTTTGTGCGTGTTTATCTAACCACAAGATTACACCGATTTCCACATGATTTTTGGGCTAATCTTGTGTAATCTCGTCTGTTGACAAGAAGTTGTATCACAGATTGCCTAACCAGCTGCCCCCTCCATTTGGGGTAATCCTACTGCGGAATGTATGGATGGCAACGCCC
>JAYEFS010000317.1:0-2386 GCA_034658695.1 Methanobacteriota archaeon
GCGTCTCTGCGCCTTTGCGTTAAATCAGAGAAACGCCAAGACGCCAAGACGCGAAGGCGCAAAGGATGAATAAGTCTCTTCTGACATCTTTTGAAAACCACAGAATCCATCAGAATCAGGAATTTTTCAATCCCGAATCATCATCCTAACAAGTTCACTCCCGATCCGCACCCCGTACGACCCTTCCGCCGCTGACCGCTCAGCAAACGCCGAGACCGAGTCAACCCCGTGCTCCCCGCCACATATCGCAAACGGCACAGGATCCGCGGTATGCGTCCGGAGCGGAATCGGCGTCGGGTGATCCGGCAGAACCATGATCACGCAGTCGGAACACCTGTCAAGAATCCTCCCCACAACTTTTTCGTCGAAGCTCTCAATCGCCGCAACCTTCGCATCCAGATCGCCTGCGTGCCCCGCCTCATCAGGCGCCTCGACATGCACATACACGAAATCATGATCCTCCAGTGCTTTCACCGCATAGTCCGCTTTCCCGGCGTAATCCGTGTCGAGATAGCCTGTTGCGCCCGGAACCTCGATCACATCCATCCCCGCGTAGATCGCAAGTCCTTTCAGGAGATCAACGGCTGAGATCATCGAGCCACTAATTCCAAAAGTGTCCTTGAACGATGGGAAACTCGGCGCCTTTCCCTGCCCCCATAGCCAGATATGCGTCGCTGGTTTCTTCCCGGCGCGGATCCGCTCTTCGTTGATATAGTGCCCATTGAACACCCTCGCCGACCCGCGGATCAGATCACAGAGTAACTCGCAGTCCTCGCCCTCAGGCATCTGCGACTCCATCGGCTCGCCAAGTACATCATGCGGGGGTACGCACACCGCGGATGCGGCGATGCCCTCCGTCACCATCAGGTGGCGGTAGCTGATCCCGGCATGGAAGCGGACGCAACCCTCGGGGAGTGAATCAGTGATTGACGAGATCAGAACGGATGCTTCCTCGCTTGTGATATGTCCTGCGCTGTAATCGACGATTATGCCGTCTGTTACTGTGATCAGGTTACATCTGAATGCGATCTCGCCCTCTGCGAGCGTTACCCCCATGCTCGCAGCCTCAAGCGGACCTCTGCCGGTGTAGTACTTCTCGGGAGCGTAGCCGAGAATTGACATGTTCGCAATCTCGCTTCCCGCAGGCAGTCCGTCCGGAACCGTCTTCGCAAGCCCGCATCTGCCGTGCTTTGCGATGTAATCCATATTCGGGGTATTTGCATGCTCGAGAGGGGTTTTTCCGCCGAGTTCGGGGAGCGGAACGTCTGCCATCCCGTCGCCAAGGAGAATTGCGTATTTCGTGTGGGTCATTACTCTTTCATTCGTGTGATTTGTCTTAATAGTCCCTCCAACATGGGTCAGGCGACAGGACTGGGGTGGCATGGTAAGAGGGCAGTAGCATGAGGCACTCAAAGCTGGTGGTTCTGCCTCGTGCGACCCACCAACGCCCGGGCGCACGCGGCGTGAGCGGCAATGGCAGCAACACCTCGCCCGAGCACTCCCCCATCTGGCAGGCTGCGGCTGGCGCGATAGAACTATAACCGAGCGGACGCGATTGAAAGAGCATGAAAAGAATTGAATTCCACAATAGAGAACCGGAGGCAAAAGAGATCATGGATATTCTGGATACAGAGCCCTCTTTGATCACCTTCGTCTACGGACCGATAAACTCAGGGAAGACTGCACTCATCACCCATCTGATCGACCAGCTGCCAAAGGAGTACGTCGTCTTCTACATAAACCTCCGGACCAAGTTTTTAGCGAGTTATGATGATTTCATCGAGTCGTTGTTTGAACTGGAGATGGAAACCAATGCTACGAAGATAAAGAGGAAGGAGACACTTGCAGAACTGGTTTCGTCGGTGACAAAGGTTACTGGCATACCGATAACAAGGGAGTTTATAGATTACGTCTTCAAGGACAACAAACCAAAAAACGCCTTCCCATACATGATAAAGATTTTTGAAGAGGTGAGGGCAACCGGCAGGCAGCCAGTCTTGATCCTGGATGAACTTCAAAAGATTGGAGACGTGAATGTTAATGGATCGCTCATCTACCAGCAATTCCCGCTCTCTTTTAGCACCCTCATCCAAAATGCCGTATGACTACACTGCCTCTCGATATCGGTTTGTCGTGTAATGTGATGAAGTAGAAGTGCCCCATAACCTAAAATGTTCGCGAAAACACAAAGGAACAGTCTCAACGTTAGCGATTTTCGTTGTGACTGTAAACGCATGCAAGAGAGGGGGGTCTTCCATCATTTTGCAGATATTTCGTAAACATTTTGTAACACACTTTGTCCCACCACAAAACAAATCAACAGCAGGCGGTGATATAGCTACAAACAGTTGGGGGTCGAAAGTGTAGATGGAACGGGAATTACTGC
>JAYEFS010000318.1:0-10318 GCA_034658695.1 Methanobacteriota archaeon
CTGGCGTGTCCTTGCTTGCAAGCAGAAATGCAAGGGACATGACCTTAACCCTCGGAGGCACGAAGACAGGGGCTATACCTTCTTCTGATACATCGGGATGCTCGTCCTCGATTCCGAGCATCTTCGGAACATTCGGACCATGAATGTCGGCATCCATGATCCCGACCTCATATCCCTTTGCCGCGAGTGTGAGTGCAAGGTTGACAGCTACAGTGGTCTTCCCAACGCCACCCTTTCCACTCATAACCATTATTTTATGCTTTACTCTTTCCATACGATCTTTTAAGCGTTTTTGCTGAGCCACATCCTTTTCTTTTTTCATGATTTCACCATGTTATTGTATACCCTGTCTTCCGGCTCCTGCTCTGGCATAGCCGCGATCGTCCTCTGCCCTGTGTATGTTCATGCTCCCACAGTTCGGGCAGTTCTGGGGTCTTCCTGGCCATGCGCAACCTCCCATACATGCTTGCAGTCGTAGCACTGGAACTTCCTCTGTTGCGTCATTACCATCTCGTACGTCCTTCCATGTATTCGTAGCGCTTTGCCACAAACGAGGGCGCATCCGATCTTTTTTCTTGCTTCAGCCAGGATCCTGTGGAATGTTGGCTGCGAGACGTTCATAAGATCTGCCGCCTCACGCTGGTCCATCCCAAGATGATCCTTCAGCCGTATGCTCTCCATCTCTTCCATCTTCAAGACCACAACACCAATGTCCTGCAGACAGGTTGCGCACGGTCTCCAGTAATCATAATCGAATGATGACTGTACATGCCATTGGCGTCTCGGTCTTGGCATTAATGAATACATATTCACAATGAACTTAAACCTTTCGGTGGTGATGCCGGTTGGTAGCCCGGTATTGCTCTGTGCAGATACCCCCTCAAGAATCACATCACCAAGATTGAAACCTGCCGGCACCATACGCAGGAGCACGATCACGCCCACCAGGAGAAAGACGACCCATAGATTAGAGAAGCAGTGAGACCTACACGAGTTGAGAACGTTCTCTTTCCAATGCGGAATGGAATAACCGCATCCTCTGGAAGCGCGATCTTTTTGAGCCACCATCCAACCCCTTTGACCACCATAACCGCTCTTATGGTCTTTATGCCGCCGGAGGTCGAGCCGGCAGTGCCCCCGATGATCATTCCAATGACCGAGATGATCTGTGCGGTCGGAGTCCACTGATGTATATCAGCAGTCTGGAACCTTTGTGGTGGTGATCGCCGAAACAAACTGGAAGACCCGAGTCAGCCAGACGGGTCCGTAGACCTGGCTCACTTCATCCCATACGAAAGATTGATGTTCCCACGAGTATATACCGGTACCGATCATGAAAGAAGCCAGCTTCTACGAGAAACTCACAGACAACAGGGTCAGATGCCATCTGTGCAACCATTTCTGCACCATCGCCGAGAATAAGAGAGGGATATGCGGCGTCAGGGAGAATAAAAAAGGCGTCCTCCAGAGCCTCGTGTATGGCAAGGTCGTTGCGACCGGTATCGATCCGATCGAGAAGAAGCCGCTCTTCAATTTCCTACCCGGCACAGAATCATTCTCGGTAGCGACCGCCGGATGCAATTTCAGATGCCGCTGGTGCCAGAACTGGGAGATCAGCCAGCTCGCGACCCGCGATATACCGGGTCACGATGCAACACCGGAAGAGCTGGTCGGACTGGCGATCCAGCACGATTGCATGACCATGGCGTACACGTACACAGAACCCACGATCTTCATGGAGTTCGCGCTCGACATGATGAAGCTTGCAGAGAGAGCAGGCATCAGAAACGTCTTTGTCACAAACGGATACACGAGCGAGGAGGCGTTGAGAGAAGTTGCTCCGTATCTCGATTCTGGCAACGTCGATCTCAAGGCATTCAGAGACGAGACCTACAGGAAGCTGTGCGGAGCAAAACTCGAACCGGTTCTCGAGACGATCAGGTTGTATAAGGAACTCGGTATCTGGCTTGAGGTGACGACGCTCGTCGTTCCGACCGTCAATGATAGTGAGGATGAACTGAGAGAGATAGCACGATTCATCGCAGAGGTTGGCGTCGAGATTCCATGGCATATCAGCCAGTTCTATCCACAGTACAAGTTTCTTGATGTGCCTCCGACCTCGATTGCGACTCTGCACAGGGCAAGGGAGATCGGGATCGAGGAGGGGCTCAGATACGTGTATGAAGGGAATGTTCCCGGGAAGGGGGATGAGAATACGTACTGCTATCAGTGCAGAGAACTCCTGATCAAACGGTCCGGGTTCAACATCATCGAGAATCGAATCGAGGGCGGGAAATGCTTCAATTGCGGGGCAGAGATCGACGGGGTCTTCTAAATTATTCAGAACTTCGATATCTTCTCGATGCGCACATAAAATACGAGGGCGCAATTCCCGCAGAGTCTGATGCTGACCGGTTCTTTCCTTGTTAATCCGACATCCAGACTTTTCTCGCCCAGTTCAATAGTATCAGACCCGCATCTTGGACATGTTGTCTCCATATCAATCACCTGAAGATGATCTCTTCGGCGATTGCTTTAAACTATCGGTTACCAAACCAGAGACAAGAATGTACAGAAGAATTCTGGTTGCGATAGATGGCAGTTTCCTGGTTCTGCCGTTTTCTGTGGTCGCTATCGGTACCTTCACATGTGTGGGGCCGCGGGCACCACTCTGCGTCTCTGCGCCTTTGCGTTAAATCAGAGAAACGCCAAGACGCCAAGACGCGAAGGCGCAAAGGATGAATAAGTCTCTTCTGACATCTTTTGAAAACCACAGAATCCATCAGAATCAGGCAGTTTCCATGCAGAAGCGGCAGCGAGGTATGCCACCCATCTGGCAGGGGCATGCAATGCAGAACTCTACGTGGTTTATGTGGGTGGATCTCTTGCAGGCAGGGATTCACTTGACCGACTGGTCTGGCATGCAGAATCGGAGGGTATTGTTGTGCACGGCGTTGTTGAGACGGGAGCTATCGTCCCTGTGATCGAGACCATCGTCAGAACGGAGGATATCGATCTTGCTGTCGCATCAACCATGTATCTTTCAACAAAGACGGTAACAACGGATCTTATGGCAGCGCTTCCGTGTTCGGTACTTGCGATAAGGGTTGCACATCTCGGAAAGATGACCTATCTCAAGAAAATTCTTGTTCCTGTGATTGGGGGTGCATGGGCTGATGAGCGCGCATATTTAACCTCTAAACTTGCTAACGTTTTCGATGGGACTGTTACGGTTTTGCATGTGCGGACAGTCTCGCGCTCCGGATTTATGGGACTTACCCATGAGAAAAAGGACATCACACGTGCGCATGCGAAAAGATTGGTAAAGGATTTCGTGGAAGCACTCTCATCGCACGATGTAACCGTTGAAACAAAAGCAGCCATTGAGAGAGATGCGACCGGCGCGATCATCACGGAGGCTGCATCTGGTAATTACGATCTTATCCTGCTGGGCGCGACCAGAAGAGACTTTCTCAGACGGGCTATCCGTGGAAATACTGTCGAAAGAATTCTTAGAAAGGCTCCATGCGACGTCGTTGTGTGCCGCCCTGCCCTGTGAAGTGATCTCATGCGCATCAATACATTATCATCCGATCGGGTCTATGCGGTGCTTGGCACATCAGCAGACGGAATCGATTCTCATGAAGCAGATGCGCGGATACGCCAGTTTGGGTATAATGAGATCAGAAAGGTCAGGAAAATCCCTTTGATATATCGATTCCTCTCTCAGTTCACCCATTTCTTTGCGGTGATGCTCTCTGGTGCTGCCAGGCTTGCGTTTCTCGGAGAGTACCTCGAGCCGGGGCAGGGGATGTTCCATCTCGGCTGTTTTATCATAGCAGTCATCGTTGTCAATGCGATCTTCACGTTCGTACAGGAGTATCGTGCAGAACGTGCTGCAGAGGCACTTGCAAAACTGCTTCCGAGTTTTGTCTCGGTGATCCGGTCAGGAAGCGTTGTGAAGGTCAATTCAAGAGATATCGTGCCCGGCGATGTTGTGGTACTCTCTCCCGGTGATAAAATCCCTGCTGATGCACGCATCATCGAGCAGTATGAACTGAAGGTGAACAATGCCCCGCTGACCGGCGAGTCAAGGGCAGTGAGACGAACTGCCGATCCAGCGTTTGAGGATGAGTTCGTTGAGAATCCCAACCTCGTCTTCGGCGGAACGATGGTTGCGGCAGGCTCCGGAAAGGCGGTCGTCTTTGCGACCGGTGCCAGCACCGAGTTCGGAAAGATCGCTCATCTGACACAGACCATTCTACCGGAACCAACGCCGCTGCAAAGAGAGATCCACAGGGTAACAAGGATCATCGCATTGATAGCGGTGATCATGGGGATCTGTTTCTTCATTCTCGGTGGTATGGTGGACACTCCATTCTGGGTGCGGTTCAGTTTTGCGATCGGGATCATCGTTGCCAATGTTCCGGAAGGGCTGCTTCCAACAGTCACGCTCTCGCTTGCGATGGGCAGTCAGCGGATGGCAAAGAGGAATGCGCTCATCAAGAATCTGAATTCGGTTGAGACGCTCGGATGCACGACTGTCATCTGCACCGATAAGACCGGGACGCTAACCCAGAACAAGATGGTTGCAAGGAAGATATATGCCAATCAAAAGGTATTCGAGGTCAGCGGCACAGGATACGAGCCGAAAGGCGACTTTTATCTGGATGAAAGGATGCTTACAAAAGAGGAGACTGCGCAACTGAACCCCATACTCTCGGCATCTGTTCTCTGCAACGATGCCACGCTCCGGAGGGACGGAGATAGATGGGATATCACGGGCGATCCGACAGAAGGGGCACTTCTGGTGGCTGCGCAGAAGGCATTCGATATAGAATCGAAAAGAAGTGAAAACCCCCGTGTTTCTGCCATTCCTTTTGACTCTGACCGGAAGAGGATGACCGTTGTAACCGAATCAGACGAGAAGAGAACCGCGTGGGTCAAAGGAGCACTCGACAGTCTGCTGCCGCGCTGTGATCGCATACTGATGGATGGTGAGGTTATCGAGCTAACCGATGATCTGCGCACCGAGATTCTGAAGAAGAGCGAGTCGTTTGCACGCGAGGCTCAGAGAGTACTTGCATTCGCACACAGGGATGCCGGATCTGGAGAATATTCGGCTGAAAATACGGAAAAAGATCTTATATTTCTCGGGCTCATCGGAATGATCGATCCGCCACGTCCGGAGGTCTTTGATGCGGTGAAAAAATGTAAGGATGCCGGGGTCAGGGTCGTCATGATCACCGGCGATGACAGCATCACGGCATCTGCGATTGGAGAGAATATCGGGATTGTAAGCGATGACCCGGTCGTGATCACGGGTTTGCAACTGAGAACGATGAGTCATTCCGACCTCGTCGAGAAACTCGAGGCGAGAGAGATCATCTTTGCACGGATGACACCCGAGCACAAGATGCGCGTCGTAACAGCCCTTCAGGAACGTGGAGAGATCGTTGCGGTGACGGGCGATGGTGTCAATGATGCGCCAGCGCTTGCCAAAGCAGACATTGGAATTGCGATGGGGATTTCAGGGACCGATGTTGCAAAGGAGTCTTCTGACATGATATTGATCGATGATAACTTTGCATCGATCGTATCTGCAATCGAGGAGGGGAGAGGGGTCTTTGACAACATCAAAAAGTTCATAACATACATATTTGCAAGCAACATCCCCGAAATCATCCCCTACATCATATTCGTCATCTTTCCGGAATCGGTTGGTTTCCTTGTCCCACTCACCATCATGCAAATTCTTGCGATCGATCTCGGGACTGATATGCTTCCAGCGCTTGCTCTTGGCACCGAGAAACCAGAACCGGATGTGATGCGAAAACCGCCAAGATCGCCAGGTGAAAGATTGCTCGATCGTGCGCTGCTTGCAAGAGCGTATCTATTCCTTGGACCCATAGAGGCGCTCGCAGCGATGTCTGGCTATTTCTGGATGCTCTCCAAGGGCGGATGGGTTTCTGGTGCTCTTCATGCATCTGATATGGTCTACCGAAGGGCAATCACCATGGCACAGACCGCGATCGTGATCACACAGGTTGCAAACGGCATGGTATGCAGAACAGCAAGAGAAGCGGTGCACGGAATCGGGTTTTTCACGAATCGATTGCTGTTACTCGGAATTGCGGTTGAGATTCTGCTTCAGATCTTTATCGTCTATCATCCACTCGGTAATGCCATTCTCAATACCGCGCCGATCGATATTTCGGACTGGAGGATACTTCTGCCGTTTGCTGTGCTCCTGTTTGTGGCTGAAGAAGCAAGGAAGGCGGTTGTGCGGGTTGTGAGAAAGTGATCCATCAACGATTACCCAATCATGCACCCCGTCTTCAAGAAACTCCACCCCGAAATCCAAAAAGCCCTCACCAAGCACAACTTCACAGAACCGACCGAGCCGCAGACAAAGGCGATTACGGCGGTCTCTATGAAAAGAACATTCCTGGTCGAGATTCGTTCCGATGGGTCTATGATAAAGATATGAAAATATATTTGAGCGCAAAATCAATACCAAAACTTTTTAAGCAAAAACGACATACAAAGTGATGTCAGAATGCATCGCATATTGGAGGCTGAATGATGTCAGAAACTGTGAAGAAAAGAAAGCAATACACAATCAGATTTCCACCAGAGGCTTCTGAAGCCCTGAAAGAAATGTCTGAAGAAGAGGGCGTTTCTGCTGCGGAACTCATCAGACGCGCAATAAACTTCTATCAGGTCAAGATGGAAGCCAAGAAGAAGAATAAAAAAATCATTCTGGAAAACGAGGAAGGGATGAGAGAATGGGTAGTGACATAGACTTCGGATTGCTGCGGGATATTATTACGGCGGCAATAGCAATTCTGGTTTATTGGGTCAAGAAATCGATGGATAAAGGGATGGATACAAGTCTTACGAACATAAACAATAATATTTCCACTGCTGTAACACTGTTTAATATAAACAATAATCTTTCTAATATAAATAGCAATGTAACTAAAATATCAGGAAGAATTTTGTCTACGCAAGTGGTCAATGTTCACCAATACCAACCCCCAGAGCGTATAAACCGGGGGAAAACCGGAAGAAATCGAAGGTGAATCCGTTGTACAATGACCTCATGAACTCTCTGCGCAGATACCCTGAATATGTAAAGAAAAACACATTGTAAGGTATGGTGAGATTCATAGATGGACCCCTCTACAGATAAACAAGACCTTCTTGAGGATAATGATCGACCAAGGTATCATAGTTCCCTTTTCGAGTTCCCTGCTAACAGTTATACAGGCATGAAAATTCTTGGATACCTGTGTGATAGAACAGAGACAACAATGGGAACGTTGACCATGTATTTCGGAAGCGCTCACATCTAATTGGTTAACTCGACTTCGCTGCACTGCTGTTTTTAAACGTATAGAAAAATATAAAACCAATTTCGAAATCATGCACAAGATCATAAAAAGGGACGGGAGAATCGTTAATTTCAAGAAAGAGAAGATAACTGCCGCCATACACCATGCAACCATCGCCGTAAATGCAGACGATGAAAAACTTGCAGAAAAACTTGCAGATGAGGTTACCACACTGATCGAGGAACGAATCTCGGGCATTCCAGCGGTTGAGGATGTACAGAACATCGTTGAGGAGGTTCTTGTCAGACACGGATTGTATGAGGTGGCAAAGGCATACATCTTGTACAGGGAGCGAAGAAGCGAAATCAGAAATGCAAAGAAGTTCTTTGGGGTCTATGATGAACTGAAGTTGACTGTCAATGCGATCGAGGTTCTGAAGAAGCGATATCTGATGAAGAATGAGGCAGGAAATATCATTGAAACGCCAGATCAGATGTTTAAGAGGGTTGCAAAGGCGGTTTCAGGCAAATCAGACGAATCTGAGAAGGAAGTCTATACCGTGATGAGGAATCTTGAATTCCTGCCAAACTCTCCGACGCTGATGAATGCGGGAACAAAACTCGGTCAACTCAGTGCATGTTTTGCGATACCTATCTTCGATTCGATCGAGAGTATCTTCGATGCTCTGAAGGCGATGGCTATCGTTCAGCAGAGCGGTGGAGGTTCTGGGTTTTCGTTTTCAAGATTGAGACCGAAAGGGGACCTCGTGAGATCGACGATGGGGGGTGCATCAGGTCCGGTTTCTTTCATGCGCATCTTCGATGTGACGACCGATGTCATCAAACAAGGGGGGCGGAGGCGCGGGGCGAACATGGGCATCCTGAACGTGAACCATCCTGATATCCTGAATTTTATAACTTCCAAGAGTAAAGAAGGAGTTTTAACAAATTTTAACATATCTGTCAGTGTCGATAATGATTTTATGGAAGCGGTGAAAGAGAATAGGGAGTATGAGTTGATAAATCCGAGAAACAATAAATGCGTAAGGAGTTTGAGTGCAAATGATATCTTTGACCTCATCGGGGTGATGGCGTGGAGAACAGGCGATCCTGGTCTGGTCTTTCTCGACGAGATCAATGCACACAATCCAACCCCGGAGCACAGGATAGACTCAACAAATCCATGCGGTGAGGTCCCTCTTCTGGACTGGGAGTCGTGCAATCTCGGATCGATCAACCTGGCAAAGATCATTCGGAATAACGATATCGACTGGGAGAAACTGAGGAGCCTCACCGAAATAGGGGTTCGTTTCCTTGATAATGTGATCGATGTAAACAGATATCCTCTGCCCCAGATCGCAGAAATGACCCGAGCAAATCGGAAGATCGGTCTTGGAGCGATGGGATTTGCAGAGATGCTGCTCGAACTTGAGATACCATACAACTCAGAGGATGCGCTGGGTCTCGGCAGGAGATTGATGAAGTTCATAACAGTTGAGGCAAGGACAACATCCATCGAACTCGGGGGGGAGCGAGGACCATTCCCAAACATCGATGAAAGCGTATGGAAGAACACGAATATGAGAAACGCAACCCTCACGACCATCGCCCCGACAGGAAGCATCTCGATCATCGCTGGAACAACGTCCGGAATCGAGCCGCTATTTGCTGTCTCCTTTGTCAGAAATGTGCTTGAACATGCGAGATTGATAGAGGTAAATCCAGTCTTTGAGAGGGTTGCCAGAGAGAGGGGATTTTACAGCAGGGATCTGATGATGAGAATTGCAAAGACCGGTTCGGTGCAGGGTCTGGATATTCCAGAAGATGTCAGGGATGTGTTTGTTACCGCTCTTGATATCGATCCAATCTGGCATGTCAGGATGCAGGCAGCATTTCAGGAATATGTGGATAACGCAATCTCAAAAACAATAAATCTAAGAAAGGATGCAACACCAGGCGATGTGAAGAAAGCATTCCTGCTGGCGCATGAATTGAAGTGCAAGGGGATAACCGTCTATCGGTACGGAAGCAGAGCCGAGCAGGTATTATCGTTCGGTGAATCCGAATATGCGAGCGCTGAATCTGATTATGCAGGCGGATGTCCTGATCGGAGTTGCCCTTATTGATTAGATCGATCTCTCAAAATTTACTGGTTCTGACGTTTTCTGTGGTCGCTAACGGTAGCTCCCTCGCGTATGCAAAAAACACGGGCGCATCTCTCTCAACTTTGCGTCTCTGCGACTTTGCGACCTTGCGTTATATCAGAGGAACGCAAAGACGCGATGACGCAAGGGCGCAAAGATTGGAAACCACAGAATCCATCAGAATCAGAAAATTTATATGCCCCTCACGCACATAGTCACCCATCTCGACTTTCGGTGAAACGTAAATTGCAGTCTAAAATGAGTCACGCAGGTATGACACGTTCCACCCTTCTCAAACGTCCATTCTTCAATCGCGTTGTTATCATTGGTAATTTTACATGTTTGCTCTGACGATGAAAGGACATTCCATTTCAATTCACCGAAAGTCAGGCATTAAAGACATCTCCTTCCTCTAACACAACTTCACTCCAATATCACACTCTTCCAAGTACGCATTACATCCATAACCAAACACTCCCGGAAATTCCTGTATTCGAATCACCAACTATGGGAATTAGAGACCATAAAATATAAAAATGGTAGGTTATGCACCCACCATTACTGCTCCGCATTTCGGACATCTCTGATTGACACACGGCACACCCGGCTGGTGTGGCTGTGTGTATCCACAGTTCGGGCATCTGCACGACTGAGCAGGGCCAATATGCTGTCTTCCGCCGCCTCTGCCCATGCCGCCTCCTCTTCCTGAACCCATCTGCATTATTTCTTCACCTCCTCAAGTCTTTTCTTGATCTGTTCCAGTTGTTGCGCCAAAATCGCTGCCTGAGACTCAAGCATCGCGAGTTCCTGCTCTTCAGTCCATGCTGGTGGTGCATAA
>JAYEFS010000319.1:0-10312 GCA_034658695.1 Methanobacteriota archaeon
ATGCTACTGACTGTTCATACTGTCATTGTGATGGTGGGAATGAGTTTGGTGATGTCTTTGCAGACGCAGGGAACGCCGATATCCAGCATGGTACCGACTGCACGTTGTGTCATGGCTACGGCAGGATCCACGACTCGAACATCTCAGGCGGCGACGCGGGACCGGATTGCCTGAGATGCCACGGCAAAACAGGACATGCGAGCGGAAGAAGGATCGACGAGACCGCATTCGAGATTGCGATTCATGGAAGGGTGAACGGTGCATCAACTGACCTCAACAGGTCATGCTGGGCGTGTCACTTCGAGAACGGTACGAACGCAAGCGAGCACTCCATGCGAAAGGCGCAGCCGTATCTCTGCTACGACTGCCACAACAAAGGAAATCCACCGTTCGGAAACGTTAGCAACGCTCCGAACGCGTTCAACCACTACAAGAGCGGGACAAGCATCGCGGCATACTGGACACAAGCAACAGACTCAGAGTCCTGTATGGGCTGCCACGACCGGGATGAGATGAAATACGCATTCGATGAGAACGACGCCTACGCAACAAACTTCTCGATCGTATCGCACTACGGGAACAGCAGAACTGAGCTTGTCAGCAAATACAGTGTGAGCAATTCAACCGAATACTGCGCATACTGCCACATCAACGCGTCAAGTCCGTTCTTTGAATATTCGAACAACAAGGACATTCAGCATGCAGGAAATCAGGGCTGCAACATTTGCCACGGCGATGGCAGGCTCCACGACGAGACACTCATCCGTGTAGTGACCACCGGAAACTGCACGGACTGCCACGCACTCTACGGAGCGAACACGTCACAGACGAGATACCACATCAACGTCTCCGCGGTGAACCTCGGGGTCCATGCTGGTGTTAACAGCAACATGGCGGCAATCGCCGTATCAGAGGTAAACGACGCAAACAACGCGAAGTGCTGGGGCTGTCACGTGCAGGATGGAGCGTATCCGGCAGATGGACACGGAGACATCTTCAACAATAAAGCATACCTCTGCTACGACTGCCACAACGGAACACCGGCGTACGCAAACGTGGAGAGCGCACCAGCGGTCTACAATCACTTCAAGTCGGGAGTGAATATCACTGCACGAACTGTCGCCGGGACAGACTCGGAATCGTGCGGATACGGCTGCCATAACCTCTCATCGATGAAGGTTCCCGGGTTTGATGCGAGCGGGAATGCGTCGTATCTCGTGAACATGTCGCAGGCATCGCACTACCCGCGGAAGCGAAGCGATATCATCATGGCAGATGATCTCTCGGACTGCACGTTCTGTCACAAGGATTCGGACAACGAGTTCGCACCGATCTTTGAACACTCGAATACCGCAAACATCTCGCATGCGAGTGAAACCTCGTCATGCATCACCACGGGATGCCACAACAGGGGCAGAATACATGACATGAGCCTATCAGGTGGCGACGCGGGACCGGATTGCCTGAGATGCCACGGCAGAGACGGGATTATAACGGGAAGGCGGATCGATGAGACTGTTTTTGAGACCTCAATTCACGGACGCGTGAATGGTGCTGCGTCTGATCTGAACCGCTCCTGCTGGGCGTGTCACTTCGAGAATGGAACAGGCGCTGATTCGCATCCGAATCGCAAGAGTCCACCGTATCTCTGCTACGACTGCCACAACAAGGCAGGGGCGCCATTCGCCAATGTGAGCAACGCCCCGAACGCGTTCAACCACTACAAGAGTGGGGGCAGCATCCAGGCGTACTGGACACAAGCAACAGACTCAGAGTCCTGCATGGGCTGCCACGACCAATCAGAGATGAACTACTCCTTCAATGAGAACGACACGTACGCAACAAACTTCTCGATCACATCGCACTATGGAAATAACCGAACAGACCTTGTCGCACTCTACGATCCAGCCGACAATACAGACTACTGCGCATACTGCCACATCAACACGTCAACGCTGTTCATGGAGTATGCGAATGACCGGAACATCCGGCACGCAGGAAATCAGGGCTGCAACATCTGCCACGGCGATGGCAGGCTCCACAACGAGACACTGACGCGGGTTGCAACCACAGGGAACTGCACAGACTGCCATTCCCTCTACGGCGTGAACACGTCGCAGACAAGATACCACATCAACGTCTCCGCGATGAACCTTGGGGTTCACGCAGGCGTTAACAGCAACATGGCAGCAATCGCTACAATGGAAGTTGCTGACGCAAACAACGCGAAGTGCTGGGGCTGCCACGTACCGGGTGGTGCATATCCGGCAGACGGGCACGGAGACATCTTCAACAACGACGCATACCTCTGCTACGAGTGCCACAATGGAACCGCAGCGTATCAGAATGTGATGAGCGCACCAGCAGTCTACAACCACTTCAAATCGGGAGTGAACATCAAAGCTCGCACAGTTTCCGAGACGAACTCGTTCTCGTGCGGGTACGGCTGTCACAACCTCTCAACGATGAAGGTTCCGGACTTTAACGCTGGAGAGAACGCATCGTACCGGGTGAACCTCTCGCAGGCATCACACTATCCGCGGAGCCGCCCCGACATCGCAAACGTCTCTGGCGGCTACTCTGACTGCGCATTCTGCCACTTCGATTCCACAAACGAGTTCATCGCAATCTTCGAGAACCCGGGGCTTGCAAACATCACGCACGCAAGCCAGACCAGGTCATGCATCACCTCCGGCTGCCATAACAAAGGCAGGATCCACGACCTGGACCTGACGTTTCCCAACTGGGATATCGGCAGGCAGTGTGCGAACTGCCACCTCACGGGCGGCGTGAATACGTCCGGGATCGTTGCGATCATCAACAAGACCGGGTTTGAGGGCAGCGTTCACACAAACATCACCGGAGACTACAACTCATCCAATTACACCGCGATCAGCAGGGTCTGCTGGGGCTGCCATAACAACTACACAGAACAATCGAATGACCCGAAGAAGCATGCCACAATCAAGCCCGACTGCGAGGACTGTCACAACAGCGCAACTCCGCAGAACATGGATAACCTCAGCGAGAACCTGCGGCAGGTAACAGAGCACCAGCCGAACGGAACAGACATAAAAACAAACGGAACGATTGCAAGCTGCACGATCTGCCACAACAGATCGCTCACAATCGGAATGCCGCCGTCTGATCGCGTCGTCAGCGGAACCCCTCAAAACGCAATCTCTCACTACGGACGGCAGAGGACTGACATGATCGAGGGCTTTGTTACAAATTGCTCATACTGCCACCGCGATGAGGCGAACATGTTTGCTGACACCTTCGATTGCGCAAACAACACAAACATCACGCACGACGGCGGCTACAGCGCAAACTGCACCGACTGCCACGGTTCGGGCAGGTTCCATGACGCGGCGTTAAGCGCACCGATGATGACTCCGGGCAACAACTCATTCTGCATGAATACGGCGTGCCACGGCAACAACCAGAAGTCATGGTTCGTTGATGACGCCGCCTTCACAACCAAAATTCACGGCAGCATAAACTGCACCGACTGCCATGTGCCGCTGCCAGTCAATGTCGGCGGGAGCGTGGGTGCGGGCGGCACATATAACCGCGCCTTCACAGTACCCGATGATGTCAAGCTGCTGAACGTGACGCTCAACTGGGCGAGAGGCAGCCTCAACCTGACGCTTGACGCAAACGAAACAGTGATCAATCAGACGGTTGCGGCGGGCAATTCAAGCATCAATTACACAAGGAACGGGGATACCATGCGATATTCAATCGAGAGTCCGGCAAGCGGAAGCTGGATCGCCCGCATCACAGATGTGAGCACGCATACGAGCTTTAATCTCGATATTGAGTTCATCCAGAAGCATCCAAAGACCGGTATGTGCTACGCAAACCCATGCGAGTCCTGCCACGTGACAGACATCTCGTACAATGCGCCGCCTATCGCCGAACATGTCACAAGATACACTGCCTCCAGCGCCGGCGTCCGGACGGACGCAAGCTGCGCAGCCTGCCATGAGAACGATATCGCCCTTCCGTCGAGTCTGGGGGGCAGCGGCGTTGACACAGGCAACAACGATGCGATGACCGCACATTACGGCGTGCCCATGGCATTTGACACCGCGGAATGTGTGGACTGCCACGAGAATGAGGATACGGGTGTAAAGTGGGGGGGTGCCCCTGATCCAAGGAACGCCACACGCTATGAGTATGTCGAGGATGCGGATGACATCGAAGAGTCGCTCAAAACCGGCGAGGTCAGAAAACTGAAGAACGGGTACGAGCTCATGATCGGTCCGATCAGTTCATCAGGGCAGTCTGTCTGGATCTACCTGCTGCACGAGGGAGTGCTCGTCAAGAAGGAACTTGTGAGCACAGGCGGAGTCTTTGAGTACGAGATCAAGAAGGACTGGGTGAAGCCAGAGAGCGGCGTCAGTCTCTACGGAACCGGGAACGAGACGTATAAGCATAGAAAGTCACAGGAAAGCAGTTACACCACTATTGTCGATCTCAGAGTGAGTGATATCTTCAACGGAGGTATGAGGGGTGTTGTTATGTTCAACGGACTCGTCCTGAAATCCCGCATGCACACCGAGACTGTGGATGAGGACTGCTATACCTGTCACATCTCGGGATACCGGTACGGGGTGGATTGCGGCGACGATTACCTCGTGCTCCGAAACGATGGTGAGGACGTGACAATCGGCAGGCTTCCTGTCAACTTCACAGATAACGAGCACAGGCTACAGCGGGTCGGGCATGCGTGGGACCTCGGACATGGCTATCTGCTCACCGCAACAGAAGTCGATCTGGAGGGCAGAAAAGCGCGTCTTGAGCTCACCCGGAACGGGACAGTGCTTCAGAACGAGGTCGTTTTGGAAGATGGGGTGTTTATGTACAATACGACGATACGTGATCGCAATGGGCATCAGATCAACGATATTGCCGTGTTTCAGGTGCGAGTTGCGGGGGTGTTTCGGAGATGAATGGCACGAATGGCACGAACGCCGCGAATTTTGATAGCGGAAAAAAATCGGGGAGTCCGATATATGAACCAGATCTGGCACGAATGACTAGAGGGGATGGATTTAGTTGCGCCATTCGTGCCATTCACTTATCCGTACCATACATTATAAATCTCATCGTATCACTCACACTCATCTTTGCATTTGTAATCATAGCTGCGCCGCTCACACCGGCTGCGGAGAATGGAACCGAGATCGTCCAGCTCGAGGACGCACGATTCATCTCGCCCGATCTCTGGGTGGCTAATGCGAGCCGGACGTTTGGCGAATACGATCTTGCCGATATCGCTGAAGGCACGTATATGACGATCGGCGGCGAGCCAGCGACATTTCACGTGAGTTCACTCCTGCACGGCGGATTCGGCGGCGACTGCCTTGGCTGCCACCAGATCGGCGGTCTTGCGCCGCCCGATCTTCAGATCAACGAGACCGCATTTGGCAGTTCGGTTCATGCGGGTCTCAACAGCAACGTCATGTACAACGCAACGATGACAAGCCTTGCCAACCGTGCGTGCTGGGCATGTCACAGCAACCTGACAAGCGATGGTGTCGAGCCAACCGATCATCCTGACGAGTACTGGAACCCCAGACCGTGCGTCTCATGTCACGCAACAGGCGAATACGATGCGCCCGCAATCTACGAGCACTTCTACAAGGGTGGACGCACGGAGAACACGGAAGGCACGGAAGGAATCGCAATTAGGGTTGAGTGCGTCGAATGCCACCTCAACGGAACCGCTGAGCACGACCCAATCCAGGAGATGTCTGCTGATGCTGAAGCATCGCACTACGCATCCCGCGATCACCTTCCGGCAACCGACAACTGCTCGGTCTGCCACCAGGACGAAGAGGGCGGTGCGGAGTTCGGGAGCGCATCGCAGGTCTTTTCCCATGACAAAGACGGGTCATGCGAGGATTGCCACGGACATGTAGAGACGTTTCATGACCGCAAGCTCGTGATTCCCGCGGAACGGACGTGTGAAGCCTGTCACACGAGCGCGGAATCGGTTGAGAAGTACGGAACCCCCGGACAGATCAAGACGCATTATCCGGGTGCGCCTAATGAGGGCGTGGACACGACGATGATTGACGAGACGCTTGTCTGCGCAAAGTGCCACAACGTCTCAGGCGAGGGGGCGGATCTGCACAGCAAGGAGCTTACACGTCACCTTAATGCGAGCGTTGAGACCGCTTACCGTGGCTACTGCTTTGACTGCCACGCAGAAGGCGGCACGTTCCCGTATCCGTCACAGACACAGATCAGCAAGCTGAGCCACGGCAAGGCTGCAGACTGCATGGCTGTAAACTGCATTGAGCCCTGCCATAACATAAGCGGCGTGAGCACGTTCCATGTGCCAACCGATGTTGTGAGCGGCTACTTCGGGCTTGCACCGAGCGGCGCGGGTGCCGAATGCACGGACTGCCACCCGCGGCATACACGGCTCGGCGAGTTCGGGGTTGACGAGGTTGAGTGCCTGGAGTGCCACCCCGGATATGAGGTAGCGCATTACGCCGATGCGATTGTTGCAGATGTGAACAAGACCTATACCTGTGCACTATGCCACAACGAGAAGGCAGATCAGTATCACAATCTCACTTACTTTTACGGAGAGGGCGTTGCAACGGTTGATGAGTCCTGCTACGCGTGCCACGCCCGCGACACGAACTTTACAGATGCGCAGACGCTGGCATACATGGATTATGGTGGCAGTGTGCGTGGCGGCGTCATGATCGCAGGCTCTGTTCGGGATATCGATGTCGCGGAATCGTTCACATGCACCGAATGCCACAACGTGACCGACACACCGTTCCATTACAGCCCGTATCCGCTCGGAAGCGCACAGGAACCGGGGTGGGATGGCTGGACTCCCGGTGAACGCGTCAGGGACTGCAAGGACTGCCACACCAATTACGGCGATATGCTGCCGTTCAATGCGACTGATATGAGTGGCACAGGTCACGGGCACGAGGATGACTGCTACGTCTGCCACGGCGGCAGGGATCCGGTCACCTTCCACACGCTCGAGGTCTTTGACGTGACTCCGCACGTTGCAGAGATCGCAGTTGCGCCTGACACCGTCCACGAGGGCGATTCGGTGGTTCTGGATGCGAAGGTTGTGACCGGCTGGAAGATGGAGGTCAGGTACATCGAGTACTTTGTTGACATCATCGGTGAGAATGGCTGCGGGACGCCGCTCACATTCACACGCACCACATACTACGGGCAGGCGACCGAGGCTGCCGCCACAATCGATACAACCGGTTGGAGCGAGGGCAGGCACACGATCTTTGTCAAGTCGCTTGACTCCCGCGGCGTCTGGAGCGAACCGAGACCGGTTCTCTTGACTGTTGCAAGTCGGGAAGGTGCGCTTCATGCGATCCTTCTCCAGCGGGAGACCGTCTTCGCAGGGGTGCTTGTAACCGTCGTACTGTTGATTGCGCTTATGTACCTGATCAGGAGGTGGACGGTCAGATGATCGCAGTCGGAGCTATTCTGCTGTATGCCGCACTCGCATCCGGGGTTTTTGCGACAATCGCACTCTGCCTCTACAAGAGGAGGGAGGGCACCCCATCAATCAGTCCCAACTATGTCCTGATGCCGATGCGAGCCGCATTCGTATTCATCAGCGCCGCTATGTGCATGATGGTTCGCTATTTCATCTACGGCGAGTACAGCGTCCTGTATGTGTGGCAGTACTGCTCAAACGACCTTTCCTTGCTTTACAGGATAGCTGCGGTCTGGGCAGGGCAGGAGGGCACGTACCTGCTCTGGGCATGGGCGTCGGTTCTATGCGTTTGGCTCGTGATGGAGGGGTATGGATTCAGAAGTTCCCTGCACCGGAGAACCGAACTGATCGCACTGGCAATCTCGATATTCATACTCGTGCTATGTATCATCTCAGAGCCGTTTGAACCAATTCTCGGCAGGATTGGCTACATACCTGCCGACGGCAACGGGTTAAATCCGGTATTCATCACGATATGGATGGTCATCCACCCGTTCACAACATTCATATCCTACACAGCAACGATCGTCCCTGCGTCTGCCGCAGCCGCCCACCTGATCACCGGAAGAGCCGGGTGGCACAGGATATCGAAGCAATGGATCAGAATCTCATGGTTCGCAATCTCTGTGTGCATGGCAACCGGCGGCGTATGGGCGTACAAACTCACCGGGTGGAACGGCTTCTGGTGCTGGGACCCTGTTCAGACGGCAACGCTTGTTCTGTGGATGCTCACAACAGCGGTTCTGCACATACTCGCAAGATACCACGAGGGAAGAGACTACACAACAATCGCACCCGTTTCCACGATATTCCTATTCATCGCGACAATCTACATAACGCTTGTCACCAGGCAGGGAATATTTCACTCGCTCCACGACTTTCCGGGGACACCGACCGCAGGACTGATGGTTCTGGGTATACTTGCCGGAAGCATCATTGCGATCGGGCTCGGGATTGTGAAGTTTCTCAGAACCCGTGTGGCTATAACCCCCAAAAAATCCATCTTCTCATCGAAAAACACGTTTCTCTTAACGGCTGGTCTGCTCACCATAATCGCTTTCATCTGCTTCTGGGCAGTGACGTACAGTTTCATATCGCAGCACGGATTCGGAACAAAGATCATAATCTCGCCTGATTTCTTCAATACCTGGTGCTACATCCCGGTGATCCTGCTCACGGTGGCTACAGGTGTCTGCATGCTGCATAACAGAATCACCGATACCGGCATGAAATACCTGCTGGTTCTCGTACTCATATCATCATTTCTGCTTGCTATGATTCCGACTCACAAGCTGCTGGACCCGGGGAGTGATTTCTATCTCTCGTCATCAGCCGCGGTGAAGCTGCTCGGCTCAATCTCGATATGGTCGTCCATACCGCCATTCACGTTCGCGCTTGGCGGCATCCTGTACAAGTTTGTGCGAGACCTCAGCCGGACGCACGGGCGTCTCCGACTCAGGTCAACCGGAGTCAACCTGATTCACGCAGGATTTATACTGATACTCCTTGGTGCGATCGCAACAACGTCGTTTGACACCAAGGCGAGCGTCGTATACCGGGTCGATGAACTGGGAACGAGTAAGGAGATCGGGGACGGCTGGAGCATGAAACTCTCTAAATTCAACGTCGTTAGGAATCCTGACGGCACATGGACGCAGATCGCACACCTTGCGGTGTACCGGGACGGTAATTCCTACTGCACCGGGGTTACCAGGTTCTCCAGGACTGTTCAGTACGGGGACCTTCACGATCCGATGATCGATCGCAGCGCCCGGCGTGATATCTATGTCCAGTTCCATGGGACGCGCTCTCACATCTCAACTGAGGCGGTGGTTCCGCTGAGCGTGAAGATCGTGCCGTGGATATCTCTGCTCTGGGCAGGATGCATCTTTATGCTGGTCGGGATATACTGTATCATCATGTCGATTTATCTGCTGGTGCTGAAGAAGAGAGGACTGGCTGCAGAGACGATGAAACGGTGATACTCGATGCGGTTACTACCCTCGTTGCGTGAAAGGAGGCGATATCTGGCTTTTGGGATATTGTCTGAGAATGGAATGTCAAGACACGATTTTACTGAAGGGCTTCGGAGATCGGCGTCATCACTTCTCGGAGACGCCGGCGAGAGCGAATGCGGGATGCAGCTACTCTCATTCGATGGAATTTGCGGGATTGTCCGATGCGTGCACACGCATGTCACGCAGACACGCGCCGCGCTTGCGGCAATCCATGAGATCAAGGACTCGCGCATCACAGCCTATGTGATCGGAATCTCAGGAACTGTCAAGGGTGCAAAGCGGTTTTTTGGTGATGGGACATGAATAAACAGATTGCAGCGGCACGGGCGTTTATGGAGAGGCGTTCACGTCCGATCGCAACAACGTTCTTTGCCGCATCAGGCACACTTCTTGCAATCGTGCTTCTCACAATCGCATGCATGATTATGGGATGGCAGTCCCCTGTTCGGATCAGCCTCGATAAGCTGGCGCTGCTCGGGCTGCATGTGTACATCTTCTTCTCGGTTGGGCGGAAGCTGTGGCGGTGAACAATAAGGTTTTCTGTGGTCTGGGTTCCTCTGAGGTATAATCTAAGGGCATGGCGATCTCATTGAAAAAATCGACAGTTTCGGTTACAGTATACTCTGTGTCCCGGGTAGTTCCCGCATATTGAAGTCCCACGATAGGCACAATCGAATTATTCAGTGAAATCACTGGATTTTGTAGCAGATAATTTCGTGTAATTCGTGGCATTCGCCACCATTCGTGATCTCCTGTTGCCGATTTTATCACGAATGACGCGAATAAACGA
>JAYEFS010000320.1:0-10276 GCA_034658695.1 Methanobacteriota archaeon
GTCGCGTAAGTGAACTTTCGGACGACGAGAAGCCGCGGGTGTACTTCGAGTATCACAGAGACTACGCCACATCAAGCGCATCATCATACATGGATTGTGTTGTATTTGCTGGTGCGAATAACATCTTTGGCGATCTCCCTCCCTCAACCGGGCGAGGTGCTAACGTGGATCCTGAGGCTGTGATTGTGAGAGACCCGGAGATCATAGTTACATGCAGAGGTGCTGTATGCAATTATGATGTAGATGATCCCTCAGAAGCGGAAGCGCTAAGAGGCAAGATCATGGGGCGCCCTGGATTTGATCGCATCACCGCGGTTACGGAGGATGAAGTTTACCTATTACCTGCTTCATTCTTCCCAATCTATGGTGGGGCACCCTGTCACTGGTTCATCGGAATTGCATACATGGCAAAGCTGTTCAATCCTGAACTCTTCGAAGATTTAGACCCCGAGGCGATGCATCAGGAATACCTGACCGAATTCCAGCGCATAGACTACAGTGTGTATGAGCAGGGTGTTTTCGTGTATCCGCCGTTTGAGGAGAGTTGATGGGTACGTGGTACGGACAAAAGGAGATGATGAATATGAATATGAATATGAAAGTAAATATATTGATTGGAATAACCATGCTGCTCCTGCTCGCACTGCCGGCAGCAGCATCAGACTACACGCTTGGCGTCTTTGGCAATGCGAACGAGGACGACACGATAAACATGCAGGATGTGACCTACACCGAGCTCATAATCCTCGAATACCGTGACAGGACAGAACTCTCAGATGCCAAGTATGACGGCAAGATCAACATGCAGGACGTGACACAGATCGAGCTCGTCATACTCGGAAAAGAGAAGGAGCTTACGCTTCTCGATAACATAGACCGGATTGTTACGATCCCAAAACCGGTAGAACGGGTGGTCTCCACTTTTCCGTCACTTACCAGAGTGATTGTTGAACTTGGGGGCGTGGATAAACTTGTTGGGGTCTCCGACTATATGACTATGGCTCAGTATTCAGGTGATCTGCTGGAGCTGAGAGCATATCCTGAGCTCAAAGACATTCCCTGTGTGGGCTCGTACAGGACGCCTAATCTGGAGCAGATCGTGGCACTGAAGCCTGACGTAGTCATCTCCAGCACATCCATCAAAGAGGCCGATGTGGTACAGACAAACACATGTATCCCCACCATAGGGCTCTCGACAAGTTACCCTTATGAAGGTGAAGGTGGTGCGTTTGAAGGATATAGGCTTGCAGGCAGGGTTATCGGAGAGGAAGAGCGGGCTGAATACCTGATATCTTTCGTGAACGCTGAGTTTGATAAGATACGAGAAGTGACGTCAGAGATACCGGATGATGAACGGGTAAGGGTGTATTACATGGGCTGGGGTAAGATCACACGACCCCATATGACTGAGCCCGGTCCCATAGAGATTGCCGGAGGCATAAATGTAGCCGCTGACTCAGGGTATGGCTGGAATGTAGAGACCACAAAGGAGCAGGTCATCGAGTGGAATCCTGACGTGATCCTGATTCATAGCACTGGAAAGTCGCATTTTGGTGGTACATTGGTTGATGATGCACTGTCAGACACAGACTTGCAGTCCATAAATGCTGTGAAGAACGGTAAGGTCTACTACTCAAAGGGTGGGTACATAGGCCGCAATCCGGCAACAGGCGTTACTGAGGTTCCATACATGGCTAAACTCTTCTATCCTGATAAATTCGAAGATCTGGATGTAGAGGAGGAGGGCAACAGGATACTCGAGGAATTTTATGGTGTTGACGGTCTTTACACATGGATGCAAGAGAATTGTGACCTTCACAGGTGGGAGACCGAATAAAACCAGAAGGAGATGATGTATATGAAAATAAACATAATATTAGTTAGAATAACCATAAGCTTGCTGCTTGCGCTTGCGCTGCCGGCAGCAGCATCAGACTACACGCTTGGCGTCTTTGGCAATGCGAACGAGGACGACACAATAAACATGCAGGACGTGACGTACACCGAACTGATCATCCTCGAATACCGCGACAGAACAGAACTTTCAGACGCCAAGTACGACGGCAAGATCAACATGCAGGACGTGACCCAGATCGAGCTTGTCATACTCGGAAAAGAGAAGGAGCTGACGCTTCTTGATACGGCTGATAGGATTGTGACAGTCCCACAACCGATAGAGCGTGTGGTTGCTGCCGGTTTACTGGATGATGTCAGGATAGTTATACAGCTTGGTGCAGCAGATAAACTCGTGGGAGTGAACAACTATGCCAAGAGATATGCATTGAAACCATCGGATTACTGGTCTCCGATACGAGAAGCAGCGCCCGAGCTAAAAGACCTTCCTGATGTGGGTGGTTACACAAACCCGAACACCGAGATAATACTATCCTTGAAACCGGATGTGGTCTTTGAGTACGGTCGCATTCCGGACGTAGCCAATGCAATCCAGGAGAATACGGGTATTCCTGTCGTGTGCGTCAGTAATTCACAACTTGACCTTGGCGTGTACAGAATCGCAGGCATGATTCTGGGAGAGGAGGAACGGGCTGAAGAGCTGATTTCGTACGCTGACGAAGAGATCGACAAAGTGACAGATATTACGTCAGATATATCCGAGGATGAAAAGCCAAGAGTGTACTGCATATCCGGATGTGGTGGCGAGTCTGCGATCACAAAGACGTGGGGTCGCTATGACCCGATCAACATAGCCGGAGGAGTGAATGTAGCAGAGGAACATGTAGTTGGCAGCGGGAGTTCGATTGTTTCAAAGGAACAGATCATCGCGTGGAACCCGGACATAATCCTGATCCACGGTGTATCACCGCCACATTCGATCTCAATAGAGACTGTGCTCGCAGACCCTGACTTGCAGACCGTGAATGCTGTCAAGAACCGCAATGTCAACTATACAAAGGGCTACATGATCGGGTGGGACCCTGCAACAGGTCTCACTGAGTGCTTCTACATGGCTAAACTCTTCCACCCGGATGAATTCGAGGATCTGAACGAAGAGGAAGAGGGTAACGAGATACTCGGGACCTTTTACGGTGTTGAGGATCTTTACACAGGGATGCTCGATCTGTCTGACCGTTTCAGGTGGGAATAACTGGCAAACAGAACAGAACAATAAGGCGGTAATATACAATGAAAACAGGTATAATATTGACTAACCTAGCCATGAGCCTGCTGCTCCTGCTCGCACTGCCGGCAGCAGCATCAGACTACACGCTCGGCGTCTTCGGGAACGCGAACGAGGACGACACGATCAACATGCAGGATGTGACATATACCGAACTCATAATCCTCGAATACCGCGACAAGACAGAACTCTCAGACGCGAAGTACGACGGCAAGATCAACATGCAGGACGTGACACAGATCGAGCTTGTCATTCTGGGAAAAGAGAAGGAGCTCACACTCATCGATCAGGCTGACAGGATCGTTACGATCCCAAGACCGATAGAACGGGTAGCTACCCTGTTCCCATCGATTACCCGAGTAATTCTTTCACTTGATGGGTGTGATAGGATCGTGGGAGCATCCAGCACCACGACCTCTGGTACGTATGCCGAGAGGATGATCATGCTCCAGGCATATCCTGAGCTATTGGATCTTCCCAACACGGGTTCGCACAGGGATCCGAACGCAGAGCAGATCGTATCCCTGAAACCGGACGTGATCTTTGGTTATGGTAGTCGCCCGGAATGGTGCGGTCCAATCCAGGAGAAGACAGGCATTCCGGTTGTGGGCATATACCAGAACCCAAACCGTGCAGATGGCTGCTTCGAATCATACAGACTCGCAGGCAGGGTTATGGGACAGGAAGAGAGAGCTGAAGAGCTGATCTCATACATGGAAGAACAATTTGCGGAATTGAGAGACGTCACATCGCAGATACCAGAAGATGAAAAGCCAAGAGTGCATCTTGCATTCTGGGGTGATCTCACAAAGAGTCCGGGTTCCTACTACCCGGTAGATCTTGCCGGCGGTATAAATGTATTGAACAGCGATTCGTCGGTGATCGTTTCAAAAGAGCAGGTCATCGCATGGAATCCGGACTTCATCCTGATTCATGGTCCGTCGGAGCCACATACACTTTCGATAGAGGATGTACTCTCGGACCCCGACTTACAGACGGTGAACGCTGTGAAGAATAGGGATGTCTATTACACGAAGGGTCACTTCATAGGCTGGGATCCGGCAACGGGTCTTACCGAGGCTTTTTATATGGCTAAGCTCTTCCATCCCGACGAGTTCGAGGATCTGGATGTTGAGGAGAAAGGCAACGAGATACTCAGGGAAGTCTACAAAGCCGATGGTCTGTATACATGGTTGCTTGAGAATACTGACCTTCACAGGTGGGAATAACATGCAAGGAATAATAAACTGGAACGAACTCTGGAAAATGGCGAGATCAGGTTCTATGTGGAGAAGAACGCTCAATGGTCCCGCTGGTAGCTTCTGGGACGGTAAGGCGAAGCAGTTCAATGAGTCCATGCTGCAGAATCGGGAACGCTCCCACAAACAGATGGCAAAGATCGAGCTATCCCCGGAGTACACGGTTCTGGATGTGGGTTGCGGCACAGGAAGACTGGCGATTCCCATCGCAAAGCAGGTTGCGAGCGTAACTGCAGTTGACCCATCCAGCGGCATGCTTGCGTGCCTGCAGGAGAATATGGGGCGAGAAGGTGTAACGAATATCACGAGCATCAACAAACAATGGGAAGATATCGAACTGGGCGAGGATTGTGATATTGAACCACACGACGTTGTGATCGCATCCCACTCGCTCTCCATGCTCGATATGCAGGAAGCGCTTGCGAAGATGAATGCCGCTGCAACGAAGTCAGTCTATCTCTTCACGTTTGCGGGCAGATGGATGGACGGAGGACTCTATGAGGAGATCTGCGGTGAGAAGCAGAAGCGCAACTCATGGTCGGATTACATCCATCTCTGCAACATCCTGCACGACATGGAGATCTATGCGGATGTGGAGATCTGGGACTCAGAGTTTGAACAGCGCTACGACAGCCTGGATGAGGCAGTGACCAGGATTATGGAGATGTATGAGCTGCCACAAGAGAAGGACGGGGCATTGAGGGATTATCTATCCGGAATCCTGGTTAACGATGATGGGGCGCTCTGTTTGAAGCGTAAATCAAATAGCGCCATGATACGGTGGCACCCAAATTCACACGAAAGGGCTTGAAAATGGCAGAAGCGAACATTGCTGCAACCGTAACAAGGAGCGAGGTAAAAGAAGAGTACGGGACGTACATTGGCAGGAAGATATTCTTCATCTCCTTCTTTATCGCTTTAACGGTGCTCTTATGCGGCATAAGCATATCGCTCGGACCTCTCCGGTTCTCGGTTGTTGAGGTATACGCAACCATCCTTGACAGATACTTCCCCAGCATCTTCGATGTTCCCGAGCTTGCACCAATCGTTGTCTGGAACATACGGATGCCCAGGGTCGCAATGGGCATCCTCGCAGGAGCCGGGCTTGCTATCGCAGGAGCAGAGATGCAGGGGATACTCAGAAACCCGCTCGCATCCCCGTTCACCCTGGGAATCTCAGCCGGTGCCGGACTGGGTGCCGCCCTTGCGATCATCACCGGCGTTGGCTTCATTGGCGGGGGGCTTCTCCTGGTGGGAAATGCGTTCCTCTTCGCTCTGATACCGTCATTCATAATCGTTGGACTGTCACGGTACAAGCAGGCTACGCCAGAGACGATGATACTTGCAGGCATTGCGATGACCTACATCTTCAGTGCGGTCTCATCATTGCTCCACTACTTTTCCGATGCGGAGGCACTGAAGGACGTGATCGTCTGGCTGATGGGGGACCTTGGAAAAGCTACATGGAGCAATGTCCATACTGTCACAATCGTACTTCTGGTCGCAATCCCGTTACTGTTATGGAAATCATGGGACCTCAATGTGATGGGTGCGGGAGATGAGACCGCAAAGAGCCTCGGTGTAAATGTCGAGCGGACCAGAATCGGTGGGATGATGCTCGCATCGTTCATCACCGCAGTTATTATATGTTTCACCGGGATGATCGGGTTCATAGGTCTGGTTGCTCCGCATATAACTCGTATGTGCATCGGTGGAGATAACAGATATGTACTCCCGGCTTCGGCACTCTTCGGGGCTGCTTTTCTGGTTGCTGCAGATATCATCGCAAGAGAAGTCGTAGCGCCGACAATAATCCCCGTGGGGATCATCACGTCCTTTGTGGGGGGTCCTCTGTTCCTTTATCTCATCATACGAAAGAAGAAGGAGTACTGGTAAGAATGAAACTGAGTGTACATGACATAGACTGGAATTCTATGTGGAAAGACGCAATCGAGGAGTCGAACTGGAAACGAAAAGCCGCGATGCCTGAGTTCTGGGATGGACGGGTTGACTGGTTCGAGGAACTGGTCCGGCAGAGCGACCGTGCAGGGATGATCATGAAACGAATCGAGGTTATGCCGGACTACACGGTTCTTGACATCGGTGCAGGTCCGGGCACGGTTGCAATTCGTGATCGCGCTCCATTCGCTTGTTATGAAGGATATGGCTCAAAAAGGAGGAAGAACAATGGAAATGAGTAACGAGATACAGGACATGATAAACGAGAATCTGGTCCATCTGGCAACCACATCTCTGGATGGCATACCGAATGTGGTTCCGGTGGGCGGCATACGTGCAATAAGTGATAGCGAGCTCTTGATCGTGGATGTCTTGTTTGACAAGACGAAGAAGAACCTGATCGAGAACCCGCATGTTGCAATCGCAGTTGAGGTGCTCGGGAAGGGAGCGCCGCGTGGATACCAGCTCAAAGGGCGGGCAACGATTCACACAAGCGGTGAACTCTTTGAAGGGGCAGAGAAGATGGTGGCGCGGATGGCAGAGGAGATGCGAAAAAGGGGCTCCGGCAATCATCCGAGCCTGACAGTGAAATCCGCGGTTCACGTGGACGTGGAAGAGATATACTCAACCGTCCGCCAGAAGAAGGAGGCAAACTGAGATGCGAGTCATGGACACAGTTCATGAGATCGATTCGGAACCGCTGGACCGGATTGTGAAAGGCTGCGAAGCATCGAATATACTGCGAACAGCCCTCGATTTCGACCTCTTCGACCTGCTCGAAGAGCCGAAGACCGCGGAGCAGATATCATCAGAGACCGGAACCGTTGCAACGATCGCAGAAAAGTTTTTGAATGCCCTCTGTACGATAGACATCCTCGCAAAACGTGATGGGGCGTATGTGAACACTCCGCTCGCCGCAACCTTCCTTGTGAATGAGAGCCCGTTTTATCAAGGCAATATGATCCGACTCTCTAAAAACAACTCTCTCAACTGGTCGCAACTGGGTTCGGCAATGAAAGGAGATGTGTCAGATGAGATGGGCGAAAGACCCGAAAGGGTCTTCGATTCCAGCTTTATTCTGGCGATGGCTGAGGGTTCAATGCGAGGAAGCCTTCATCAAACTGTGAAAGAAGTCTCAAATCTTCCCGAATTCAAGAGAGCAAGAACGCTTCTCGATCTTGGCGGAGGGCACGGGCTCTATGCGATAGCGTTTGCCGAGATGAATCCGGAACTTGACGCCACGGTCTTTGATCTGCCGCCTGTTACAGAGGTCACGCGAGAGTTCATCGGAAGGTACGGCATGAAAGAGAGGGTCAGTGTTCTCGGAGGAGACTTTTCCATAGATGATATTGGGCACGGATATGACATCGTCTTCGCATCCGATGTCTTCTATCGGAAGCCGGATGCGCTTTCGAGCGTCTTTGAGAAGATACACGGTGCGCTGAACGATTCCGGCTCGATTGTGCTCAAGCACTGGGTCTTACACGATGACCGGACCGCCCCATCCACATCAGTTCTCTTCGATCTGATGCTCTCACTGCGAGGCGGCGACTGGCATCATATCTACACCGAGACTGAGTATATCGAGCTACTCGAAGGTGCTGGGTTTTCAGATATTCGTGTTCTGGACGTATCATCTCAAACAAGCCCGTCTGTTCTCATCATCGGGAATAAAGAGGCATAAAACACTGGAGGAATGAGAATTGAGAATGAATGAAGAATTGATGGAGATTTTGGATGAGAACATCATCTATCTGGCTACATCCACAACGGATGGGAAGCCAAACGTGGTTCCTATCGGTCTGGCACACGCGATAAGCGATGAAGAATTGCTGATTGTGGACGTGCTCTTCAATAAGACGAGAAAGAATCTCGAAGAGAATCCTGAGGTTGCAATATCGTTCACAGATATGAAGAGACTGCAGTCCTATCAGTTAAAGGGCAGAGCAGAGATCTTCAAGAGCGGTGAGATATACGAGAAGACTCTTGATATAATGAAAGAGAAGGCAGAGAGGCGGAGAGAATCGCTTGAGAAAATTGTGGATCCTGAAGTAAGCAAAAGAGCTCGCAAGATAAGCGAGATGCACAAACGGCTGAAACCAAAAGCTGCTGTGCTGATCAAAGTCGAGGAGATATACTCGCACATACCCGAATCAAAGGAGCGTGAATAGGATGGATATTAAGATAAGAACAATCGACGAAGCCGAAGGTCTACAGACTCCCGAGGGTGTGATGAAGCCGCTCTTATTCGGCGAGAATCTGGCGGCAATGCATCTCTTAATTCCCGCGGGTCTTGAGGTTGCGCCTCATGCACACCCCGGAGAAGGCGTTCTGTACTGTCTGGATGGCGAGCTTGAGGTGATATCCGGAGGCGAAACTGTGACGATCTCCAGCGGAACTGCGATGCTGGTTCCGTCCGGTACAGAGGTCGGCATCAAGAACCAGAAGGATGCAGCCGTGAATGCGCTGCTGATCTCGTCTCCGCCGGCTGTGAGGTCGGTTGAGGAACTGGAGAAGCTTATAGCCCGGCATAAAGGGTAAATGGCAAAGGACAAATTGCAAAGGCGGTAACAACGGCGTGTGGGCATGGAAGATGCCTGAAGGAAGAGCGAAGATAACCGGGAGGGGGTGCATCTCCCTTTTCCCTATTACTTCCTGTAGATAATTTTATAAGCATAGTACCCTGATAGGGTATGATATGGGCAAAAATATCTACTTGAGTAGACGAGAACAGATGATATTCAACGCGATATCATCAATCGAGATAGTCCATACCGACGAATTGAAAGATCTCTTCTCTGACCTGAAACCGTATCAGATAAACAAGGTCTGCCACAGCCTCTCGTCAAAAGGCTACCTCTACAGGCTGAAAAAGGGAGTCTATCTGGTCCAGAAGAAACCATCCGATCTGCCTGTGATAACGAACCCGTACAAAATTGCCATGGCATTATTCAAGGGCTATATCGGATTCTCTTCTGCGCTCAGGGTCTATGATCTCCTGGATTACGAGCCTTTCACCATATTCGTCGTGACAGGGAATCGGTCGGATGACCGGGGGGTGGGGGAATACACATTCAGATCAGTCGCAATGGGTAGACGAGCCACAGGGATGCGATACTACAACGGCATCTACGTCTCCACAGTAGCGAAGACGTTCTTTGATTGCTTTTACAAACCGCAGTACGGGGGTGGTTATTCAACGATAACAAAGGCATTGTATGACGCAGATATGGACTGGAACGAATTTACAGGGTATTTTGAACTCGCATCGAGTTCCCTGTCCCAGAGAACCGGCTATGTCCTGGAGTTGCTCGGGGAAGAGACGGATAAGATCCCGGAAGATGTCCTGCGTTACTTCAGAGGTAGAGTCAAGAACAACACGAGGTTACTGCCCTCTGGTGTTCCTGCCGGAAACTACATCCGAGAGTGGATGCTGCTTGATAATCTCGGAAGAGAGAATATACTGTCGTGGTGGTATCATGGCTGATCCGGAGATTCTGAGATACCTGTCTGCAAAGACCGGTCTCGGTTTGAAATACCTGTCAAAAGACGAGAGAATCTCAATCGCCATGGAACAACTCCACAACCTGTTTCCGGACGCGATTCTGAAGGGCGGAACCGCTTTGAGCAGAGTATATCTGGCGAAAATTGGAGTCAGCAGGTTTTCAGAGGATATCGACCTGGATTTTGTCTCAGATGCGACTCTGGATGAGAAGATCTTCGTAATCAAAGAAAAAGTCGCGGAGATAGAAGGGTTTGACATAAAAGGACCGAGAATTCTCCACAGAACACTGCGGTTTGATTGTCACTACGTGAACGAGTTTGGTGATAAAGATCGAATAAGAATTGAGTTCTACCTCACCAGGACCGATTTTGTGAATATTCAGGACACTCTGGTAAAATCTCCGTTAATAGAGAC
>JAYEFS010000321.1:0-7742 GCA_034658695.1 Methanobacteriota archaeon
CCCTCGCGTCTTGGCGTTCCTTTGATTTAACGCAAAGTCGCAGAGACGCAAAGACGAGAGAGTGACGCTCGCGATTTCTACACACGTGAGGGCTACCGATAGCGACCACAGAAAACGTCAGAACCAGAAAAATTGAACATGCTCAATAGCGTATGGTGGTAACCACGCACATGTTTAACCAACCCCAAGATTGCACATATCCCCACAAGATTTCTGTGTTAATCTTGTGAAATTTTGTGTAATCTCGTGGTTTTATATGCGTGGATATCCGCACAACATTGAGCACGTACCAAAAATCCCCTCACATCCCCTTTCCGGAAATAAGAGCACTCAGCAGCCTCCGATCGTCCTTATCGAACCCGCCTATCAGGTAAAGCACAACAAGGTATAGAGCTGTTGCGGATATGATGACCACAATCAGGTTAAGCCCGCTGCAGAGCTGGATAAAGAGCGCGGTAACGGTAGTTGCGATCAACGGTCTCATGACAATTCTATGAAGTGGCAATTTATATAAATATTTAGAGATAACATAGAAATACGCCAGAAAGAGAACGGTCTCGGTTATCAGTGTGGCGATCGCCGCCCCGATATAACTGAAACCGGGAATCAGGATCAGATTCAGGATGATATTTAAGAGGGCACACCCTCCGACAATTACTGCCATCCGGTTCTGCCTGTTTATTGCGACAAGCATGAAACCAAGCGGCAAGCAGATGAAGATTAGGAGCACGTCCCACGCCAGTATCTCAAGAGCGATCACCGAATTTGCAAACTGTTCGCCGTAGAGAAAGAGAATGATCTCATCTGCAAGCAGCGACATCCCCATTGCGATGGGCAAGCCCGAAATCAAGAGGTACGTGAACGCCTTCTCATACCCCATCACAAGCGAGTCCTTCGAAGATACGTAGAGGCGCGACATCAAGGGGAGAATGGCGTTCATAAAAAGGTGCGGGATCGGCGTGAACCCCAGAACCAGATTATACGCAGCGTTATACCAGCCCACGACCGCAACCCCGTCCATAATCGCGAGCATTATCGTATCGGTTCTTGCGTATACCAGACTGAGGATTGTAATAAGCCCCATCGGTAACGCAACCGTAACCGTGCCCTTCCAGAAACCCGGATCCAGCGCCACCCCCGGTCTTACAAATCTCGTTTTGCAGACCAGGAAACTCAGCAGAAGATCAAGAAGCGAATAGAATAGGAAGACGAGCGCAATTCCCATCAACCCATAACCCCGCAGCAGAACTAAAACTCCAAGAACGACTCTTACAATGTTCGATATTATCGTTATGGCTGATTCGTATTGCATTCTCTCGGATGCGCGGAATACCATCTTGAAAACGTCAGAGATGGATAAGATGAGGGTGTATATAGCAAATACATAGATGAGATTCTTCATATCAGCGTGGTAACCCGTTACATTGATTATTATCACAATCACGGTGAAGATTATGAGCGACAACATCAGGCGTATTCCGAGGATATTTTTGAGGTATCTGCCTGCCTGTGCCGGATCTCTTGCAACATCCCTCACCATCAACGTATTATACCCCAGATCCGAAAAGATGGCAAAGATGGCTGTTAAGGCAACAACGAAGGAGTATTTACCAAATGCGACATCCCCCAGTGTTCTGGCGATTACGACTGACAATGCGAGCAGCAGGAACGCAACCACGAAATGGGCGGTGAACAACGCCGCAACATTCTTAGCAACCCTCCTCAGCATCTTCATCCCCCCCGTACGTACATACCATACATCACAGGGCACTTACTCAATATTGTGTGGATATCCGCATATAAAACCACGAGATTGCACAAGATTAACACAGAAATCTTGTGAAAATCTATGTAATCTTGTGGTTCCCGCCACAAGTTATTGAGCGTACGCATTTCAGGGATGTTAATCTCCTCCGTACACCTGCCAGGTCAGATCTGCCATATTCCCGACCGAATACCGTTTAACACACTCCAAGCCAGACTCGCGTATCCTACTCCGGACGCAATCGTCCTTTAATAAACAGAGGACACTCTTGAAGAACTCCTCCTCATTCTCCGCAAGCAGACCGGTTTTTCCGTGCTCTATAAGCGTTCTGACTGATGGAATCGAGTAAGCAACACAGGGAAGCCCGCTAGCCATCGCCTCCAGGAGAACAATACCAAAGCCCTCCATCCTTGACGGAAGCACAAAGATATCTGCCTCCCGGTACTCTTTCAGCAGATCATCCCTCGAGACCTCGCCTGTGAAGTCAATATTATCTATAACCCCGAGCCTCTCGGAAAGACCCTCCAGCTCACGCCTGAATCCGGAATCACCCCCGACGATCGTCAGCCTGACATCAGGCTCGCTCGCAAGCAATGCCGGCATCATCCCGACCACATCTTGAATCCCTTTGTATTTTTCGATTCTACCAACAAAGAGCAGGCTCTTGCCGCTTTTATCGTTAGCAGGATCTTCGCAACCCACGTATTTTTCCAGATCTATTGCGTTCGGTATCACCGTTATCTTCGATTCATCTCCGCCTCTTTCAGTGTACTGCGCAATCTGATCCTCTGTTAGCGCGATCATCTTCGATGCGTTCTTGATGAGATATCTGCCGAGACTCAGATCGTATATCCTTTTGAGGATTCTGGCACTGAGTGGCAGGTCGTCAGTTATGAGCATGTCATGCCCGGTGAGAACAAATGTTTTCCTTCTTTTTTTTGCGAGATAGCATCCATAAACGCTGGATAACAGATGGTAGCCATGGGCATGAACGATGTCATACTTCCTGATATCCCTTTTCAGTTCCCTGAACATGCCCGGACTCCTGATGAAACTCCAGAACCTGAGCGCGACATCAAACCGCCTCACGCAGACCCCATCGATTATCTCCTTCTCAGTAAGACCCGGGCTCCTGACATTCTGCGTGATAAACGGGGGTGCAAGGTGCAGACATGGAATATCTTCGTTATCCCGGCTGTTCAGTGTGTAAACAGTGACCTCGTTGCCTCTTTTGACCAGTTCTCTTCCAAGGATGTGTACATGTTCCTGCATGCCCCCGATCGAAGGGAAAAACCGGTGTTGCAGCATCAATATCCTCATGCAAGAGACATCTTTATCGCGCAATCTCAAAAAAGAGTGGTATCGACCGCCGCTTGCCGCCTCATAGATCGTCCTTCTCTGATTCATGGCATGTATCCACAATCGGTTGCAACGCAACTCCTGTGCATAGACCGATAACAGATAGCATCAAGAGCATGAGCGGCATGTGGATATCTGCAATCCAGTTTCCTGCCAGCATACCCGCGCCAAGCAGCGAGGCTGTAATTCCAGTAATTCCCGCAATTCCGCTGCATGTTGAATGGTCCTGCGCCGCCTTCCACAGTATGCTTGCCAAAACGATTGTTCCGTGATACACCGGATTCTGGCTGGATATACTGCCGACATCGTACCGGCAGGTTATCGGAACCTCACTGATTTCCAGCTTGTGTTTCTTTGCCTGAAAGAGTATTCCTGATCCGGCAGACATGTCGGATGCTGTTATCTCTATTCTGCTCATAGCTTTTCTCGAATACGCACGAAAACCGCTCTGCGAGTCCGATACATCCATACCACCCACCACATTTGTCGCAACAGTGAGCACATGTATGCCAATTCTCCGGTACAGCGGGACGCAACGCCCATTAGCCCCCATAAAGCGTGAGCCAATCACGATATCAGAGCCCTCGCCCAGTGCATGGATGAGTTGCCCGATATCCTCCGGGTCATGCTGTCCATCAGAATCGAGTGTGACCAGCGTATCTGCATGCATCCTCTTTGCAGTCTCAAAACACGCACGTATGGCGGCACCGTACCCCCGGTTTCTCGCGTGCCGTACCACGACTGCGCCGCACGCATGGGCGATCGCGGACGTTCTGTCGGTGCTGCCATCATCCACCACAACCACACGGTCAACGTGTTTCGCTGCACCAAGGATCACCTCTGCGATGTGCTTCTCCTCGTTGTACGCGGGCAGGGCTGCGATGATCATGGGGCTTGGCTCCGGGATGTTATGTTGGCGTCGCGCACCTAACATAAAGGTAATGGTCACCTGTCACCCCCGCAATCCTAATGAGGGCTTGGAATTTTGTTCAAATCATACTTATATCATGTTATCTACCTACTTAATGTGGTACAAAGTACAAACACGACATATTTTTTTAAAAAACTATTGTGATTTCAGATTTTTTGGGCTGTTTCGGGTCGTTGAGAGTAGAAGTGTGGCATATTGATATAACATCAGGTAGAATGGTAACAAATATGATTCCGGACAAAAGGATAACAGTTCCATTGCTTCTCCTCATAATCGGAGAGGTGCTGATATTCAACGGACTGGTCGTGCAGGGCATGGCAGTATATATATTTAATCTATCCATTCTTTATATTTTGATAATCCAGAGAGGTGATGATAATGAGGTGGCACTGATGCAGCGGTTGTTGCTGCTACCATTATTCCGAATCATGATTATCGCAATGCCCCTCTCTGTCTCTTCGACCAGACTGAACTGGTATCTGCTGGTGGGTTGTGCGATGCTTCCGGCAATCTATATCGCAACAAAGACCGGGCGGTTGGGATATGCCGAACCCAAAGTCAATAAGGTTGCACTGAAATACATACCAGCGGCGATTGTGCTCGGATCTCTTCTCGGCATTGCCGAACGTCGAATCCTCAATCCGGTACCGCTGTTGTCAGAGGCAGGCATCGCCCACGTTCTGATTTTCATATCGATAATGCTATTTATAGCATCGGTCGAGGAGATCATATTCAGATCGCTCATACAGACGGCGTTCGAAGAGTTCTACGGCATGCACCATGCATTGCTCGTAACGGCTGTTCTGTATGGCATCATGCACTCCGGATACGGCAACGGCTCAGAAATTGCATTCGGGATATTCTCAGGACTGATCCTCGGGTATGTCTTTCAGAAAACGAGAAGCCTACCGCTTGTTGTGCTGATCCACAGTTTTGAAGGCGTTTTTCTATTTTCGTGTCTGTTTAGCTGAGAAAAAATCACGAGATTTCACGAGATTAACACAGAAATCATGTGGTTATACTTCGCACCGCCACAAACTGAGCTTTTTTGCAAATGTGTCAGTGATGTGTTGACACACGTGAAAGACGTGACAATAGAGATGACACCCTCAGCGCCTTTGCGTTGAATTGAAGAATAAAAACGCAAAGACGCGAGGGCGCAAGGACGCAAAGATTAAATAAACCTCCTGATTGGCGATCGTATGGTGCGTGCCTCGGTCTTGTGCATTCATGGCCAAATTGACAATTACAAAAATTGCACTTTATGCAGGTGCTGAGTATAGCTAAACACGCACCCATTTTCTAATAGGCTCGCACTTCAGATATGACGATAGCTAAGAAAAGAACGAGTAATGGCAGTATGGATATGTTGAAACTGTCTGAAAGACCCCTCTTCCACTGATTGGTGGTGGATAGCACTTCAGAGACGAAAAGCAGCATTGCGAGTGCTGTTGTACCCATCACGTATAGAACGGGGTCGGAGATGCCAGTCAGAGCGCATGCGATCATTTATTACAATTTGGTCATCGCACTCATAAATATGTCGTCTGCAGTATCAGCCGGTGGTTGATATGCCGAAGCCCGGGTGGGTCTGCCACGAGAAGATCTCAGAGAGCCGATCTTTTACGATCAATTCATATTGATATCCGCACAGTTAACCTGCATGGATGGCGTGCCCGGTGATCGTGATCTCCCGCTCTTAGCTCACATCACCGAATTCCGGAGCCGGCTGATCGTGGTGTCGCTCGCGCTCGGTGTTGGCACCGTAATCATGTACCCGTTTTCAGGCACACTGATCGGGCTAATCTGGAGTAATCTCCTGCCAGATGGCACGCAGATGACGGTTTACGCGCCGCTTGAGTTAATCGTCGCAAAGTTCACGTTCTCATTCATGGTCTCATTTGCGTTCTGTGTGCCCATACTCCTCTACGAACTGCTCGCATTCGCAGGAAAAGGTCTCTATCCCGAAGAGAAGCGTTTTTTCATGACGATTGTGCCAATCTCCATTCTGCTCTTTCTCGCAGGGGCAGGGATCGCATATCTTGCAATCGTGCCAGTGATATTCAAATACATAATGCTGCACTCAGAGGACCTCGCCGTAGCAGGACTCTCGCTCAGAACAACGCTTTCAGTGGTCGGCACGCTGGTTCTTGGGTTTGGTCTCATGTTTCAGTTCCCGATTCTCGTTGTCGCTGCGATAAAGATGGGACTTCTCGAGCGAAAACAGTTAAAAAACAGTCGCATGATCGTGTATGGCGCTCTGATCACCTTTGCGATCTTTGTTACGCCCGATGCTACCGGGGTCTCGCAGTTAATCGTCTTTACGGTCTTTCTTCTGCTCTTTGAGTTCAGTCTCGCCGCTGCACGGTTTGTATGAGTACCGCCCGCAGAAAGAGGTTTTACGGGCGGTACATGGGAGACTGCGGCTGAATAACGATCTATTCTTCCTTCTTGTCCGTTCTCTTCTTGATTAGCGCAACCGCAGCGATCGTGCCAATCGCACCAACCGCAGCGAGCGCACCAAACCCTGGGGTGCCCTGAGTCGTCATCGCTTCTGATGTCGCGGTCTCGTGCGCAACCTCCAGAGTCGGCGATGCCCCGGGTACTGCAGAGACATCGATCTCGTTGTATCCTTCCGCAAGCTCCTCGTTCACATGCACGACAGCAGCGTTCGTAGTCTTGTACTTGTAGCCCTCCTCAATCGTCGGGAGCGCGTCTGCTGCTGCCTGATCGGTTATTACCTCGCCCGCAGCCACGTACCGTCCATCAGGAACAGTTACGCCAACAACGGTCGCCCATGGCTCAAGCACACAGTTCTTCCCGACGTCAGCCATGAAGATGAATGACTGCATCCCAACAAACGTGTCGTCGCCGACCTTTGCCGGACCGTGTACATGCGCCTGATGCGCAAGCGAGACCCTATCCCCGATATAGACCGCGTACTTCTTCTTATCCACTGTATATGTGCGCCCCGGAATCTCCTCGCCTTCATCGTTCACGGTCTCGAGCGCATGCAGGACGACGCCATCCTGGATATTGGAGTCATCCCCAATATAAAGCGGCATTCCCTCATCGCCACGCACCGCTGCCTGCGGCGAGATCATGACATTTTGTCCGATCTCTGATGCACCGATGACAACAGCCTGCGGGTGCACGTATGCGGTCGGGTCGATTGTGGGCAGCACGCTCTCTGCGTTCCATGGTGTGATCGGATTTGTGCCGATGTTCATCGCTTCCTGTTCTGGCAGCGCATTATAACCGTGTGCCAATTCTTTGTTCACATGCACGACAGCAGCGTTTGTAGTCTTGTACTTGTAGCCCTCCTCAATTGTCGGGAGCGTGTCTGCTGCTGCCTGATCGGTTATTACCTCGCCCGCAGCCACGTATCGTCCGTCGGGAACTGTTACGCCGACAACGGTCGCCCATGGCTCAAGCACACAGTTCTTTCCGACGTCAGCCATGAAGATGAATGACTGCATCCCGACAAACGTGTCGTCGCCGACCTTTGCCGGACCGTGTACATGCGCCTGATGTGCAAGCGAGACACGATCACCCACGTGGACCGCGTACTTCTTCTTATCCACTGTATATGTGCGCCCCGGAATCTCCTCGCCTTCATCGTTCACGGTCTCGAGCGCATGCAGGACGACGCCATCCTGGATATTGGAGTCATCCCCAATATAAAGC
>JAYEFS010000321.1:7842-10275 GCA_034658695.1 Methanobacteriota archaeon
GGCATTCCCTCATCGCCACGCACCGCTGCCTGCGGCGAGATCATGACATTTTGTCCGATCTCTGATGCACCGATGACAACAGCCTGCGGGTGCACGTATGCGGTCGGGTCAATTGTGGGCAGCACGCTCTCTGCGTTCCATGGTGTGATTGGGTTGAGTTCGCCAGTTGGTGCATTTGTATGCACATCCGGCATAGCGATACCACGACCGGCAAGCGCCATATAAGCCGCGGACGCTCCAGCCAACTTTAAAAACGTTCTTCTTGACATTCTGGGATTTGTGAAGACCATATCTGTCTCTGCCATTGATTCGCCTCCTTTTACAGAAAGGTACGGGGTATGATCAGAATCGACATTTATAAATCTTTTGATTCTGATGTCATATTGTCATATCGGGCGTTGAGGTGGGTCGGTTCTGGCAGTTTAACATGAGCGTTGATTTTAGTCGTCACCGAAAAATAACATATTGAAATTTCCTGGTTCTGACGTTTTCTGTGGTCGCTGACGGTAGCTCCCTCGCGTATGCAAAAAACGCGGGCGCATCTCTCTCAACTTTGCATCTCTCTCAACTTTGCGACCTTGCGTTATATCAGAGGAACGCAAAGACGCGATGACGCAAGGGCGCAAAGATTGGAAACCACAGAATCCATCAGAATCAGAAAAATGCTATTTTATTTTTCTGCAAGCCCTTAGCATTTTTAAATATTTAAATAGAGTCTACAACCCCCGCGCATATATTCTGCAGACCTACCCCGCATGTACCTGCCTACCCACCCACCTACCCACCATCCCCGCCGGTAAACCTAACAACACAGAGGCTGATCTCATAGAGGATCGCAAGCGGCACAGCGATTATGATCTGGCTGAACACGTCAGGGGGCGTGAAGAATGCTCCCGCAATCAAAAGACCGATGTATGCGTGCCTCCGGTACTCGATGAACGTGCGGTATCGCACCAGCCCGGAGCGCACCAGAACCGTCATCGCGAGCGGAAGCTCAAACGAGAGCCCGAAGACTGTGGCGATCAGTATCACGAAGGATATGAACTCACGTATCGAATAAGTGGCAACGGCTCCTGTGGATGCTGCGCTCTGGTACAGATAGTCCAGAAAGAGGGGTAAAAGGAAATATGCGTACAAAACACCGGATCCGAATAGAATGATCGCAAAGATTGCCGTAAAAACAACTGACAACCTGCGGATCTGGATTTTGCTGCGCTTTGCGACTGTTTTGTAGATGAAGTATATTATGGCGATCAGGGCGAGCAGCACGCCGCAGACGATCGCCATCTTCAGTTTGAGCATAACGACCTCGAGCGGCGTGAGATATATGATGCTGGCGCCGGCAGGCTTTATGTGCTCAATTAAGTGTTGCAGCACCCTCCCCATCATCGGAAATCCCGCTACTGTTCCGATCGCAAAGACGATGAGTATGATTGCGAGTCGCTTTTTGAGTACGTCTGCAATCTCTCCGGTCGTTTCGGTCATATCCCTGATAACCGCGTGGCAATGTAACATGTAGATTACGGATATGTTTAAGAGGGGCTCTGTCATAACAATCTGTCAAGGTGAAACCATGGTGTCAATGCCCGGAACATTTGAGATGGCGCTGATCTTTCTCGCGATCATACTTCTCTTCGGAGCGAAGAAACTTCCCGAACTTGCACGATCGATCGGCAGCTCGCTTGCGGAGTTCAAACATGCGCAGAAAGAAGGCGAACGAACACTGAAAGAATTCGAAACGACCCTGAAAGAGCCGCTTTCCGATAAGCCTGTCGAGCAGTCAAAGGTTAAGGCGATGGCAGCGGATCTTGGAATTGCGGTGGGAGGGAAGACCGATGATGAGTTGCTCGATGAGATTCGCTCGTATGTGCCTGCAAATAGGTGATTTTTGCCGGATCCCCATTATCTGATCGAGCATGGCTGTGGAAATAGTGAGATGTATGGCAAGACCTGCATAAGCAGCAGACTTAAGCAAGAGACGCACCACCTCCCCCCACGGAGTAATTGGGGCACCCACTTCAAATTTAGTGGTAACCGGTGCACTATCTAAAAAATCAGTGATTTACGATAATTATCCTATACACAGATTTCACAAATTTACGCAGATATTGCCTTAAATCTGTGGTATGTGTTTAGCTCACTAAATCGACATCGTTGGGGGTGTAATTTCGTATATTTTTCGATTTTTGATAGTGGCTACAATCCATAGATTCAAAAACGATAACAAGCGAAATACCTTGATAACTCTTGTTTCATGTCGATTTTGGTCTGTTATAGCTCTTGATAGCGAATATGGCAGCTAAACACATACCAAGCACGCATGACCCTTCGGGTCACCCATGAGCATGAAAATATGCTTCGGTTCTCTCGGGCTCATAACACCCTGCCCTGTGTGCGTGGTGTCGATGAATCCTGCAGGGATTTATTAGCACC
>JAYEFS010000322.1:0-2369 GCA_034658695.1 Methanobacteriota archaeon
AACAACACAAAAGACGTGAAGACCGCGATTGACAACACTCTTCGCGTCTCTGCACCTTTGCGCCCTTGCGTTAAATTGAAAAACAATAACGCAAAGACGCAAAGACGCGATGGCGCAAAGAACAAAAGTCCCCGTGTGTATTTCACTGGAATTTTCGGTTGTGCCGTGCCAACCCTCTCACGCATCTGCAGTTCTCCCAAACCCAAAGCCGGAAGTTGGTGAAACGTCCCATGCCTTTTGCTGCAATCGGCGCAGCCAAAAATCAGCAGTATACGTCTTTTTCCCATATCAGAAATGGTGTATGAAAGCGCACAGCCCCGGTGTAGGAGGGCTGCACGCCTGGAAGCCACGCCACGCGAACGGATTGTTAAAAGAGTACGTGGTAATAATCATTATGACGCCCCACCAATATAAAATGATTTGTGAAAAGGTTGCCACACCATTCACACTGTGATGGGACTTCTGGTGTTCGGACCCTGGCAATACGTTCCGAACCCGTGCTTATAACTCAATGTTCTTAACCCTTTCTACACTCTCATTACTTCCGAAAGGGTGTAGTTCCGAATGGAAATTGTCATGCAAATGCGGTACATGAACGGTTTTCTTAGAGAACTAAGCGAGAATATACTAAATCACATCAAGATATTATCAGATTGGAGAACAAAAACCATTCGGGATTATGTGGAACTGTCTTTCATAGATTTTTCTCGTTCGGAAGGTAGGGAGTTTCGGAAGTACTGACTCTATAAACGTCCCTTGTGTGGTGCAACGAACGATTCAAGCCCGATGCGCCCGGAATTGCCCTCTTTGCAACACATCTTCAGCGCCATATATGACTATACAGATCCCTCAACTATGCCCCCCAGCACATCCACCGGAATTGCCAGATTGTGCACGCCGGTTGCAACAAGTGCGCCACTGATGTCAATAGCGCGCAGCAGATCAAGATCGCTCATGTCCTTAACGCCGCCCCCAAATATGACCCGATGATCCGAGCATGCGACCGCGTCCTCGAGAAACGCGGCGTTGATGCCCGATTCTGTGCCGACATTCGTTAAGTCGATTATGATCAACTCGTTTATCGGGTATGCATTCAGCCTCTCGACAGCCTCCAGCGGAGCGAGCGACATCCCTGTGTTTGTGAGTATTTTGCCACCCATCAAGTCGATATTCACATCCAGCCTACCTGTGTCAGCAGTATTGCAGGCATCTTCGATGACATTGAAGTCCGCATTCTCGGTTCCGATTGTGACAGTATCTGCGATCGTGAGCCCTTCTGCAACATCGCTTGCAGACGCAACGCCGCAACTGAGTATCGTTTTGCAGTGCCGGGAGACTTCTTGTATAACCTGGAAATTGTTGCCGATTCCGCGGATCCTGTTGAGGTCAGCGGCATACACCTCGTCCGGTTTGAGCATTTCAACAATCTCCATAGCGTCCGATGTCTCGCAGACCGAACTGAATTCCGCAATTGGGCGGTACTGTTCCCGCTCGCCACGGAGCGCGTGCACAACGACCCCCTCGAAGATATCCAGCACAAGGATGGTTCTGAACATATATCCTGCTGAAACGGTCATCACATATAAAACCAATCATGAAGATCCGGGTGCCATATAGGAGCCCATCCAGAAATTACCAGCACCCAGACAAAGATCAAATATCGCCCACCATATAGATAGCACTAGGCTCAATTAAAGTAACACTCAACACCACCACCTCCCCACACTCCACTACCCGCAACAATTTCAGCCATGGAAAAACAATCTCACGAAAATAGCCCCAGCTAACTGCCTTTCACCCACTTTTGCACAATCCGACATGTTATAACTTCACAAACCGACTACACCATGCTTTATTTTTGAAATAAGCAATGATGTTGTGGGTACAGCCAATAATAACAGCCCCTTTCAGTTTGCTTTCAGGGAGCTTATAGTAGCACTTGCTCCTTCTGGACTCGATATTCCCAAACGGTCGGACGCCCGGGTTTCCGCCTGCTGTACTTCTTTCTCTCAAAGCGACTCCGGGCTGCCTTTCTTCTGGACTTTCTGGCAGCTCCTTTCCTCTGTTTTACCTGCAACTCTATAGGAGACTCGTCTGCAACCCGATAGTTCTCTTCAACATCGTATTCGGGATCGGCGAGAACTATCGAGCCAGCAGGCAGAGACCGTATAATATCACCAATCTTGTTCGAATGCTTCTTGATGCGTCTTATCGTATTTGTAGCGATTCTTACAAGTACCTGATACCTGAGTTTGAAAGTTACGCAAAAACGAAGGCTTCGCCACTCGTTTTTTGTTGCCACCAACAGATTTTAATTCTTTGACAATCTTCTTCTCGAGATATGGCTTGATTTCTCTGATAGCGGCAGT
>JAYEFS010000323.1:0-10264 GCA_034658695.1 Methanobacteriota archaeon
CCAATAGGTAAATCCTGCTTTCACTGATACCTACAGCTTTAGATCCATCAAATTCTCCAATTCCATTCGCAAGAAGATCGATCTTGTTTCCTTCATCATCCAAAAGCCAGACTCCAAAATAACCATCCCCGTCATGGGTCATTCTGAATATTGAGAGTCCCTTTTCAAGTGAGAATTTCGATGTGGCTTTCTGTCCGGTTCCTGAAAGGGTAATTGGTTCTGGTGCTGCGGTTGCCCCCTGCAGGATCATGAGCGCATCAACTGACGTGACCCGCCCGTCACGGTCCATGTCCGCATCATCGTTGTGCTCACCGTTCACCGCCATCCGGAGCGCGATGATTGCATCTGCTGATGTTATCTGACCATCACTGTTGAGGTCGCCCGCCAACTCAACTCCAAGCGTGTGGAATGCACCCCCACCAGCATACGGGGCATCCGATCTCTCGACCCACCCTGCCTGAACGGCTGCGCAGGATAGGGATAAAAACAGCGTTGCGAGCACAAGCAGATGAAGGAATCTTCTCATCATGATAAATCGACCTCGATATATCACGTCACAGACATGTTACATAAACGTTTGGTAACTACTCAGGTACCTAAAACAGTATCATGCGACCAATCGGTATGCCTGTTAGTTTACCTGTGCCCTATTAAAAACCGGTCACAATCATTCTCTCTTCGTTGTAGTCGTATCTGTTTTTGTGTTCATTGTTCCAGGCGCCAATGCCAGTTGTGATATACCTTCAGAGGTTGACAACAACTCATAAATTCCTTGAGTGGGCGCAATCCATACCGAACCGGTGCCAGAGAACGTCTGCAACAAACCTTCGCCCGAAACCCCGGCGGTACTGTCTGGAAATCCAGTGATTTCCATGATGGTCAGTTGGATGTGCAACAACGCAAAAGACGCGAAGATTGAGATTGGCAACACTCTTCGCGTCTCTGCGCCCTTGCGCCTTTGCGTTAAATTAGAAAACAATAACGCAAAGACGCGATGGCGCAAAGAACAAAAGTCTCCGTGTGTATTTCACTGGAATTTTCGGTTGTGCCGCTAAACACGTACGAATTAAGAAGTGTTATCACAAACGGCGTCCAAAGCGTTATGCTGACCGATCTCGAATTCTTAATTCATGGGCACCACCGGATATGCTGAGATAAGGGCTGCAAGAGAGGTCCTCGGTCTTCCTGAAACGGCAACGATGGAAACTATAAAAAGGTCGTACAGAGTGCTGATGATGAAATGGCATCCTGATCGGTGCGGAGAGGATCGACAAAAGTGTAAGGAGCGGGCACAGAAGATAATCAAAGCATATCAGGTGATACTGGATTACTGCAATGACTACGAGTACTCGTTCAGAACTGAAGACGTTGAGAGGACACTCTCCCCCGATGAACGGTTGTTTGCGCAGTTCGGGGATGATCCGCTATGGGGCAGTGGCAGACGTGCCGGTAATTGAACCGTTTGAGGAGAACTGTGCCGAATATGACCTATGGTTCGATGAGAACCGTTTTGTCTATCTATCCGAACTTAACGCGCTGCGGCATTTTATCCGGCATGGTGAGATGGGCGTGGAGATCGGTGTAGGGACTGGCAGGTTTGCGGCTCCTCTGGGAATTGGAGTCGGGATTGATCCGTCATTGCGGATGGGTGAGGTTGCCAGTGAGAGGGGCATATCCTTTGTGCGTGGTGTTGCCGAGAGTCTGCCTTTCAGGGGCGAAGAGTTTGATTTTGCGCTGATGATGGTAACGATCTGTTTTGTGGATGATGTAAAAAGATCATTTGATGAAGTTTACAGGGTACTTACGGTGAACGGCTCTTTGATTGTTGGTTTTATTGACAAATACAGTTTCCTGGGTAGAACGTACCTTCATAAAAAGGAAAATAGCAAATTTTACAGATATGCAAGATTTTATTCGGTTGACGAGGTGATGGCTGGTCTGAGATATGCCGGGTTCCGCAAGTTCGAGATGATTCAGACAATATTTGGCGGTCTGGGGGATATTACCGCGGTGCAGTCGTTCATAGAGGGTCGTGGCGATGGGAGTTTTGTGGTGATACGGGCTCTAAAGTAATCTCGTTATAACCGTAACCATCGTCAGATGCGCTCTTCTGCTTCCGGATCGGAGATACCATCATCTACACCGGAGTAGCAAGCCACCAACACCCATCAGCCTCACGTCTCTTGAGTTGAAAAGTCTCGTTTGAACTGATTCACACATCCACAACCATCTCCCACTCCCGCCTCGTCCTCGCATCGCGGAGCAGCGGCATGATCTGATCGATTCTCTCTCGCACCCTCTCAAGCAGAACAAAATCAATTACCGGCACCGGCGGTGGCTCGATCACCTCACGCTCCGGCGCGGGCATAGAGACCACGTGTGAGTGGTCGGGGTGCACCCGCTCTCTTGAGGTGATGCTCTCAATTCCCTGCTTCCACTCCTCTTTCCATGCGGAATCGCACTCCGGGGTGTGCAGAACAGCGCTCCGATCAACAGCGATTGCATCAAGCCAGCACGCATGTTCGCATGCGCCGCAGAAGGTGCAAAGGTCTGAGGAGACTTCGATCTTCTTATCCTTGTCCTGCGGAACGTACCACGCATTTGACGGGCAGACATTGAAGCACGCATGGCAGCCCACGGGATCGCATTTTAGGAGATGGTTCTTAATTAAGCGGATCTCGCCTTCAAACGCCTTGGAAATCTCAATTGCATCATACGGGCAGACGCTTTTGCACCAGCCGCATGCAACGCAGCTATCATCAATTGAGAGCGTGCCAGTGACCCGGGGCGCCACCCTTTCGATATCCGGATCGCCTCCGGATTTGGATTTGGATTCGGATTTGACCTTGACAGTGATTGCATCCTCCGGGCAGATATCCTCGCAGAGCACGCAGTAATCGCACTCATCTTCGTCAATTAAGATGTTTTCGAACGGAACCGGGTCAACCGGGGACATCTCGTCCTTCTCCTTCGAAATCAATATGAACGCATCACAGAAATAGGCGCAGATGCCGCAATAGTTGCATTTCTCCATATCGATTGTGATCTCGCCTTCCACGCCTTCCTTGAACGGGGCGATCTCCTCCTTCTTTGGGAACGTGTACTCGAGTTTGATCGCACCCGAACCGCATGTCCTGCAGACCTCTTCGCAGAGGCTGCACGGGAGGCAGTTCTCATTTACCTGCGCTTTTGGATCGATATGCGGGTAGCATTCCCGTTTTGTTGCATCTTCGCCGTTAATCTCCAGCTTCACAGCTTTCGTCGGGCAGAATGCGGCGCACATCCCGCAGAAGGAACATTTACCCGGATCAAGCAGGACCGGCGGCACATCCAGCCCCGTTCCGATGGCGCACATATCTCCGAGTTCGAGCGCGTCGGTTGGGCAGATCTCAACGCAGATACCACAGCCGCAGCACCGTTTGTAATCGTAATCGATCTTCTTTACCGTCTTTACTGAATCTTCTGGGCATTCGGCGGTGTAGATGATATGAGTGTCCATGGAATCTATTGAATCTGCGGAATCTACATGACCTGCTGAATCTGCTGGCATCGTTGTTGGTTGTTAGTTGTTATTGCGACTACTGCAAATCTTTCCTTGCGATGATCTTTTTTCCAGCATGCAGTTCGGATACATCTGTTTTGCCCATGATCTCGATGTCGCCTGCTGCATTCACGACTCCGACTCGGGTATCCGGTCTGATCAGGACATCACCACCAGACATGACATTGCCCTCAATTGTGGCATGATCAAGCACTGCACAGTTCTGCTCGGTCGTCACATCCCCGCCGATCCTGGAATGTGCGCCGATGATCGCACTCCCGGCACGCACCGATCCTTTTACAGTTACGCCCTTTGCAAGTTCAAGAGACCCTGTGACCGCAAGATCGCTCCAGAAATCAACATCATTGCCAACGATCAGGTTACCCTTCAGATGCACCGAAGTATCAAAGAAGGACGCCCGTTTGATGATAAAAGTCTCAGAGTCCCCGTGTTTCTTTATGAAATTGGTCTCCATGTGGAGAGTTATCGGGTACGGAGCAACATAAAAGTTTCTGGTTCTAACGTTTTCTGTGGTCGATAGCAGTAGCCTACCCTCACGTTGTAGTACTCGTGGGCGCCACTCCTTCGTCTCTGCGTCTCTCTCGCCTTTGCGACTTTCTCGTTAAATTAGAGGAACGCAAAGACGCGAGGGCGCAAAGGTTGGAAACCACAGAATCCATCAGAATCATAAAAGTTTTGATTACCGAGCCGCCTCTTCCGCTACTTTCTGGCGGATCCGCGAACGTTTATGGTGGATTGTGCTGGATTGTGCGAAGCGTGGTACTTGCCCGATATCGGCTCTCTATCATCTTCCGTGACGGTGAACCCGAGCTATATCAGATTAACCATCGATTCATCCGCTCGATATCGGTTTTGCAGAGTTCTTCCGGTCAGTTGAACATATAATGAACCGCTGATGAACGCGGATTTGTTAATCAGGCATCTGCGTTTATCCGCGTGCATCTGCGGTTAATAGAACTGAAAGAAGCCATAATAACCAGAAAGTAATAAAATCACTAACATCAAGGGATCTTCCTTATTTACTTGCTTTATCAGGGGGATCGCTTTCACGGAAAGTACCAAAGAGCCCCACTATCGTGCGGATATCTACATGTAAAACCACGAGATTGCACGAGATTAACACGGAAATCTTGTGTAGATGACTGCGCCGCTGCTTCGCAGACTGTGTGATCTTGTGGTTCCTACCGTATAGGTATTGAGCATGTTCGAAGCGTGGTTCCGGAGCGAACATCAGAGCAATTTGGCATCCTCAGCACCAATCTTTATCTACTTTAAGATGCCAACATGTATCAGTTTACTTTGGTATGGTATGAGGTGATTTTCATAATACGGACGTTCATCGCTGTCGATCTGCCTGATTCGTTCAGAGATACGATCACAGCGATTCAGAAGGATTTCAGAGGAAATGCAAAGATCGTGAAGCCGGAGCAGGTCCACATCACCCTGAAGTTTCTCGGCGATGTGCCTGAAGAGAGCGTTCCCCGGATAGGGGATGCGATCTCAGGGATCGAATGTGAACCATTCGTAGCAAACGCCAAGGGAGTTGGTGCATTCCCGAAACCGAGCTATGCTAGAGTCGTGTATATCGGCGCAAGCCCTGACGAGGCTTTTGTCAGGTTACATGCGGATGTGGAATCAAAACTGAAGCCGCTCGGGTTTAAGAGCGAGAAACGCGCGTTCACCCCACATGCAACCATTGCGCGGGTGAAACAGATCTCAAAGAGCCAGCGAATAGAACTCGCTGAGACGATCGAGCGTCTGAAAGACGTTGAAATCGGAACTATGGATGTGAATATCATCAAACTGAAACAGAGTACGCTTACGCCCGCGGGCGCAATCTATGAGACACTCAGGGAAGTGCATCTATGAGCGAAGAAGAAGCCATTTACGTTGTGAAGACCACTGCAAATCAGGAGCGTTCGGTTGCGAACATACTTGCGCAGGTTGCGCGGAAGGAGGGTTTTGACATACGTGCGATACTTGTTCCCGATGAGCTGCGCGGCTATGTGCTGGTCGAGGCAGGCGACCGGGATGAACTGAATCAGGCGGTTCAGATGGTGCCGCATGCCAGATCGCTGGTACGGGGCGAGTCCAGCATCGCTGAAGTGGAGCATTTCTTGACACCGAAGCCGACAGTGACCGGCATATCGGTCGATAGCATCGTGGAACTCATATCCGGACCGTTCAAGGGCGAGAAGGCACGGGTGAAGCGTGTCGATGAGGGGCGCGAGGAGATAACAGTCGAACTCTTCGAGGCGATGGTGCCGATACCTGTGACCGTGCGCGGCGACCATGTCCGGGTGCTGAAGCGCGAAGGGGAATGAGTGGGGGCACAAGTACCTGCTCAATACTATCTGATGGGAACCACAAGATTGCACAGATTCACACAAGATTTCTGTGCCAACCTTGTGTAATCGTGTGGCTTTATATGTGGATATTTACACAATATTGAGTAAGTATGCGAATTGCACAGATTTTATCAATCCAATCGTTTCCATGTCCGATTTCTGATCTGCCACACCTTACAGGGCATCTTCATAAGCGACATTCTCTACTCCTGCAAATGCCATCGCCATCGATCGTCGTAACACCGGATAAGAACAGCAAGAGCCTCGGGCGGGAATTGAACCCGCGACCTCGTCCTTACCAAGGACGCGCTATACCGCTAAGCCACCGAGGCACGATGCTACTGGATTGCGGTCGGATTGATTATGAAGATTTCGGTTCGGTGGTTCGGCTGGGGCTGTGAAAAGACTATAGTCTCTGCTGCGAGTACAACTAACACAAGCAATCAGAATCACGATAGCTATGACGACCATCAACACATCAGAACTCAGCCAGAGAGAAGCTCTCGCAGCCCTCTCGTCAGAACTCAACCGATATCCCTTGCTGATCCTTCTGGGTCCGCAGGGCAGCGGCAAGACCACGCTTGCGATCGAACTGATAGACGGCAGGGTGGGTGCCATCTTTGAGGGTAGGGTGCGAAGTTCTCAGCCCGTGATACTGCTCAGAAGGGATGCGATGGATGCCATGCGAGAGACGATGGTGGAGCACAGGAAGCTCCCGATCGATGGCATGGATGGGGCAATCTATGTTGATGTGAGCATGTACGACGCTCTGCTGGCGTTAATTGAGGGCGTCTTCGATGTAATGGAACTCGGAGAGGATGTGCTCGTCTCGCGGATAATCGAACTCACGAGAGGTGTCGCAGAGGTTGCGGTAATCGAGGTTGTCGCCGATTCAGAGGATGCCATGAAGCGACGCATGAAGCGGCACGAGGATGCTGCGGAACGGCTAGAGACACTTCTCAGAAAGGAGAAAGAATTCGGAGTAAAGTCCAACATCTGGGGGATTCAGGGGGCGAGAGTCGGGGATATCATACTCAGGGACTCTGTCAGTCCGTATCTTTCGGGTCAGATCGCAAGGACTCCTGAAGACTTCCACGAGTTGATACCAACGCAGGGATTAAATCTCGATTGTTGCTTAAGAGCGATGATCCGTATTGCTGAGACCGAGAAGCGTGAGTCGGGTTTTCTTGTGCTACACCGTAGGGGGGCGCAGAAGGTGATAAGCGACATCCTGGTCGGGAGCAGCAACGCCATAATAGGGGTCACTATGCTCGAGCTCTATGTCGGGTACCGGCAGAAGAGGCAGGGTCAACAGGCGTACGTGCCCGATATCGACGAGGGCACTGTGGAGTTGATCCACTCGCACCTCAGGGGTGATTGCAAGCTCTCGGATGCTGATCGCGGAGGTGCGGAGCGCTTCGGAATCATCGTCTCGGTGGTGGAGCCGAACGGGGGTGTGGATTCGACCAACGAGGCGCGAAAGGAAGAGTTGAGACAGATCCTGTGGTGGTGAACAACGGGTTTTATGGTATATACACCATAAACTCAAACCTCAACACGCACTCCTTATTGCCAAGATCAACTACGCATTTACCCGGTGTACCTCAACATCCCCTCGCCCGAAATATATTGATTCTGATGGATTCTGTGGTTTTCAAAAGATGTCAGAAGAGACTTATTCATCCTTTGCGCCTTCGCGTCTTGGCGTCTTGGCGTTTCTCTGATTTAACGCAAAGTCGCAGAGACGCAGAGCGGTGCCCGCGGCCCCACACATGTGAAGATACCGATAGCGACCACAGAAAACGGCAGAACCAGGAAATATAACATCATTGCATTTCTCTTTTGCATCCTTACAGATGCCACGCTCACCGTCCGACACATTTTTGAAGACAGCCACAACTGGGGCGCGTTTCGTATAGTGGAGATAGACCGGGTCTTTGGTATCTCGTTGAGTCTTAACCGAACACACATGCGGCATACTCTGTTGCTGTTGCATATCCAGTGACCATCACATAAAATGCCAAAAACAACCGATGCCACAATCGATACTGTGCCTTACTAAAAACAGATCACCCATTTCTCAGCCCTCGCATCCCGGCTCAGTTCAGAATCTCTCGCAACTCCTCGACAGTCAGGAGTGGCGGGACGTCCAGTCCCTCTTTCCCGAGATCGGGTGAGAGTCTGGTAATAATAGGCAGTGTTATTCCGGTCTTTTCCAGAATTTCCGGCTTTGAAAAGACAGATCTCGTGTCCCCATCCAATACGATCTTACCCTTGTCCATAACAACCGTCCGTCTGGCATAGCCTGCCACGAGGTTCATGTCGTGGGTTATCAAGATGATCGTCTTTCCGAGTTCGTTCAGATGCCTGATCTGCCGTAAGAACTTGTTCACGTGCCCCCAGTCCTGACCGGTCGTGGGCTCGTCGAGCACGATTATCTCAGGCTCCATCGCAAGGATGGATGCTACAGCAAGACGCTGGCGCTGACCCCGGCTTAGCGAGTGTGGATGCCTCTCTCTGAACTCTTCGAGCTCCATCATCGCAATAGCCATGTTCACCCGCTCCTCGATTGCATCCTCATGAAGTCCGATGTTCTTCAGACCGAACGCGAGCTCCTGAATGACGCTATCCGTGAAAATCTGGTTGTCAGGGTTCTGGAAGAGGTAGCCCACCTTCCTGGCAATCGCTGCCACAGGCATCTTCGATATGTCCCCGCCGTTGATTACAATCGTGCCCGCTTCCGGGCGCAGAAGACCGATCAGATGGCTAACAAGGGTGGTCTTTCCTGCGCCATTGTGCCCGATGAGCGCCACAAAGTCACGCTCCGGAATTGTGAGGTTGATATCATCCAGCCCGACCGTTCCGTCGTCAAAGGTATGCGTGAGGTTCTTAATCACGATTCCTGGTTTCGCGGCGGCTGTGGGCGCGGATGCGGCGGTGTGGGCGCTGGCGGTCGGCTGCGGAGATTGTACATGGAGTCTCGCAAATCTTGCGAGATTCTCCGGTCTCTTCCGGAGCAGGTGGCATAATCTGGTAAGTATCGTTTCGTAGGACATGAAAGTTGGAACGTCGCCCCCGAAATCTCCAAAACCGTTTTTCATCGCGTGCGAAATCTCTGATAACTGCGGCAGAGAGATTCCGATGCTCTTTAGCTGATCGTACTTGTGGTCAAAGATCTCCTCAGGCGTGCCATCCATGATGATTTCACCCCGATCCATGACAACGACGCGGTCTGTGAGATGCACCACTTCGTCGATCTTGTGTTCGATCAAGATGATTGTCATATCCTTTTCCCGGTTCAATCGCCTGACAAGGGCGAGAACATCGCCGGTGCCAGCCGGATCGAGATCAGACGTCGGCTCGTCCAGAACCATGACATGCGGCTCCATCGCAAGTGTACCCGCGATTGCGACCCGCTGCTTCTCGCCGCCGGATAGCGTGAAGATGAAGCGATTCCGCATCTCATCTATGCCAACGATCCGCATAGCCACATCCATTCTCTTCAGAATCTCTTCTTTTGGCATACCAAGGTTTTCCGGACCGAATGCGACATCCTTCCCGACCGTAAGCGAAAATAGTTGTGTGTCCGGGTTCTGAAAGATGATCCCCACATCCGATGCCATCTGATGCACCTTGTAGTTCCGGAGATTCTTCCCGTTTATCACAATCTCGCCTTCGAGGTTTCCGTTTGCAACCTTTGGCACCAGACCGTTCAGGCACTGGATGAGTGTGGACTTCCCACAGCCACTTGCGCCTAATAGCAGCACAAACTCACCATCATCGATGTGCAGGTTGATGTCGCGGAGTGTTGGCTCTGCGATATTCGGGTATGTATAGGTGAGGTTTTGTATGTCGATCATGGTTGCGCCTTGGTGGGATATGTGTCATACTTATTTAGCGTTTGTGTGCCGGTACGTATAACACACGTTTCGAGAATGATCTTTTGCGGTATATGCATTATAAACCGCTCGCTTGCACCAGATCGGGATGCTATCCGCTTCATCGGTGTTCGGTTAAGCACCACACGTGATATACCATAGTGCCCACACCCAACCACTATCTTTGTCGATCCACGCCACCATACATAAAAGCGGCACTGTCTGGAAATTCAGTGATTTTCGTAATGGTTAGTTGGATGTACAACAACGCAAAAGACGTGAAGACTGAGATCGACAACACCCTTCGCGTCTCTCTCGCCTTTGCGCCCTTCGTTAAATTGGAAAACAAGTATGTGTTTAGCCGAGGCGAAAAACCACGAGATTTCACGAGATTAACACAGAAATCTTGTGAAAATCCCTGATTCTGATGAATTCTGTGGTTTCCAACCTTTGCGCCCTCGCGTCTTTGCGTCTTT
>JAYEFS010000324.1:0-10259 GCA_034658695.1 Methanobacteriota archaeon
GGACCATAATCGGAACAGCGAATCTGGATTCGATCATCATCTCCTGATCACCGTGATCAGGGGTTCAGTCCCCCTCCAATACATCCTTCACCTTCTCAAAGATTCCTTTGTGTTTTTTTTCACCCTTCGTACCCGTCTTAGTGTCACCCTCTATCTCCTGCAGTTCGGTTAGGAGTTCCCGCTCCCGCGTGGATAGATGCGTGGGCACCGCGATCTTGACCATCACAAGCTGATCCCCTTTTCCGCGTCCATGCAACTTCGGCACCCCCTTGTCACGCAGCCGTAATACCGAATCAGACTGGGTGCCGGACGGAATCTTCATCCGCACATCCCCGTGCAGCGTCGGCACCACCACCTCGTCACCGAGCGCTGCTTGCGTGAAATTGATCGAGAGTTCATACAGGATGTTGTCCCCATCGCGCTTGAAGACCGGATGCGGGTCAACATGCACGATCACATATAGGTCACCAGGAGGTCCGCCCCGCACCCCTGCCTCGCCCTCGCCAGCAACGCGCAGCCTCGATCCCGATTCGATGCCCGCTGGAATGGAGACCGAGAGCGTTCTGCTGCGGCGCAACCTTCCTGCGCCGTTGCAGGACTCACACGGTGACTCGATGATCGTGCCTGCGCCGTTGCAGTGTGGGCACGGAGTGGACGTGATGAACTGACCGAACGGCGTGCGTCTTGCCTGACTGATCTGCCCGGTGCCCCGGCAGTGCGGGCATGTCTTTGGCTGTGTGCCTGATTTTGCGCCACTTCCACCGCAGGCATCGCATGTCTCGGTGCGCATCACCCGTAAAGTCGTATCTACGCCGGATGCGGCGTTTTCAAGTGATATGCGCAGATCGGATCTGAGGTCTGACCCGCGCTGCGGAGCGGATCGCGCACCGCGCCCGCCACCAAAGAACGTGTCGAAGATGCCCCCGTAACCGCCACCTCCGCCACCGCGCCCAAAGCCCTCAAAGATGTCCTCGAAGTGGATGCCTCCGAAGATATCTTCCTGCGTGTACCTTCCGTCGATTCCCGCGTGCCCGAATCGATCGTACTGCGCCTTTTTCTCGGCATCCGACAGTACACCATAAGCCTCTGATATCTCCTTAAACTTCTCTTCAGCCTCAGGCGATGGATTTCTATCGGGATGATACTGCATTGCCAGCTTTCGGTACGTCTTTTTGATCTCCTTGGGGTCTGCGTCCTTCGCAACTCCAAGTATCTCATAATAGTCTTTTTTCTGTGGCATGTGACCTGCTACCTTCGTTTCTCTTTGTGAATGGGTATTTATTCGTACGTTAAATTAACTGTTGCACTGGTGCACCGGTGCTTCCGGAGACTGCGTAACTGGATAGCTCCATCCTCGCTATCCCCGACTGAAGTCAGAGACATCCGTGGGGCTGCTATGTATGAGTATTTTATAGATTTATTATCTAAAGTTTTATAGGTATGATGTTTTCAGTGTTTGTGAAGTGCGAGCTTAACGAAACAAACACTGTAGAGGGAGGATCGTAGAATCTTATATGCTAATTCCTAATTGAAAACATAAAGCGTCAATTATCTCTTGTTGTGCTTCCAAATCTTCGATTTTACCCACCTCTCTAATCAGACGCCTCTTATCAAGTGTTCTAATCTGATAACAAAGTATGATAGACTCCCTATAAAGTCCTCCAATTTCAGCAGGTATTAAAACCTCATTAGGATAAATTTTCCTATCTGGTTTTCTCGAAGTTATGGGGAGGACATTCACTACCGGTAAAATTTGGTTTATCTCTTCCTCACTTATTACAAGAACAGGACGAGTCTTTCCCTGTTCAGAACCAATTATCGGATCGAGATTAGCAATAAATATACGCCATCTATACCCCATTTTCTTATACCCATCCTTCTGAATCAACAGTCACAAAATCTTCAGACGCATCTATAAGGTCATCAAGAAAAAGATCATTTTTTACTGCTTCTTTTAACTCTTCGATTTTTTGTTTGAAACTATCTGGTCTCTTTTTAATAATCAAAATCACCTCCACTGTTTCATTTTCAGGCACATACTGTGGAATCTTTATCCCTATTTCATGATCTTTCGGTATTCTCACAATTTGTTTGATTGCTTCCATAATCTTATTCACCCTTCATTTTGCTTATCCATCTATATTCAAACCGGATTCACATATATCCTTCTGATCGAACTTCAATCATGACTTGCTTCTCTTACTCCTCTCTAGCATTAATCACCAAACCCTGCACTTAAGTCCAGTGCCCGCATATAGCGATTTCACACCATCCCCCTTATCGTTACGCTCAAGGTTGAATTCATCAGTTGTCACACAAGCGATGATACTGACGATTTCCCATTCTGTTCGTCAAGTGATCTTGCCATAGAATGCAAGACCACTCATCGATGCTGGTGCAACGCCCCCTGGCACGTCATCACCTGTGAGCGCCCCTATCCAACCCTTGCCCTGAGCTCGTTCATCCGGTCACGAAGCCAGATAGCCCTCTCGAAATCGAGCCTGTCCGCAGCTTCCCGCATCTCTGCCTCGACCTCGATTAACAGGTTCGGAATATCTTTCTTCGGGATGTGTTTTGCGTCCTTTATCTCGACCTGTTTCTCCTTTATAGCCTTCACAATCGTCTCAGGAACGATTCCGTGCTCTTCATTGTACGCAATCTGAAGCCGCCTCCGCCGCTCTGTCTCGGCGACTGCCGCCTTTATTGAATCGGTCTCTTTATCTGCGTAGAGCACCACAAACGAGTTCACATTTCTTGCAGCCCGCCCTATCGTCTGCACAAGGCTTTTCGTGTCCCGCAGAAATCCTTCCTTGTCGGCATCGAGGATTCCGATGAATCCGACCTCGGGTATGTCGAGCCCTTCCCGAAGAAGATTTATCCCGACGAGTACATTAAACTTCCCTAACCGCAATTCCCGGATGATTTCGGTTCTCTCAAGCGTTTTGATGTCGGAATGGAGGTATCTCGTCTTTATCCCATGTTCTGCCAGGTATTCTGTTAATTCCTCGGCGAGTCTCTTCGTAATCGTTGTAACAAGTACCCGGTCACCACGTTCTATCGTGGCGCTGATCTCTCGCAGCAGATCATCGATCTGTCCGGCAACAGGTCGCACAAAGACCTCCGGGTCAACGAGACCGGTTGGTCTGATGATCTGCTCAACCACCTGCTCCGACTCGCGCCTCTCGTACTTGCCCGGCGTTGCCGACATGAAGACCACCGTATTCCGCCGCATGTACTTCTCAAACTCCTCGAATTTGAGGGGGCGGTTATCGAGCGCGGTCTCGAGCCTGAAGCCATAATCGACCAGATTCTTCTTTCGTGCGTAGTCTCCGTTGTACATTCCGTGCAGCTGCGGAATTGTCTGGTGGCTTTCATCGATTACGATCAGAAAATCGTCTCCAAAGTAATCGAGAAGAGAATATGGTTTATCCCCCTTCTTTCTCCCGTCAAAATGTAGTGAATAGTTTTCAATCCCCTTGCAGTATCCGGTCTCCTCAATCATCTCGATGTCGTAGAGCGTTCTCTGCTTCAGCCTGTGAGCCTCGATCATCCCGAGGTTCGGCAGGTTGTAAGCGAGTTCTGCTTTTATCGATTCTATTGCGCCCTTGATCTGATCCTCGGGGATCACAAAGTGTCTCGCCGGATACACAAAGAAGTACTTCATCCGCTCAATCACATTCCCTGTTGTTTTGTCGATCTCGGCGATAGTCTCGATCTCGTCGCCGAACATCTCCACGCGTATCACGTTGTTGAAGTAGCCGGGCATGAAATCGATCGTATCGCCCTTCACCCTGAACCTCCCCGGCGCAAGCTCGATGTCGTTTCTCTCGAACTGAATCGCAACAAGTCGCCTCAAGAATTCCTTTCTTGGAATCTCTTTTCCGACCGCTATCTCAAAGCCCAGTTCCCTGAAGTTTTCAGGAGCCCCGATTCCGTAGATGCACGAGACCGACGCGACGATGATCACATCCTCTCTCGATGAGAGCGATGCGGTTGCGGCAAGCCTCATCTGCTCGATTTTGGGGTTTATCTGGGCGTCCTTCTCGATGTACTGGTCCTTTGCGGGAACGTATGACTCTGGCTGGTAGAAGTCGTAGTAGGAGACGAAGTACTCGACACGATTCTCAGGGAAGAACTCCTTAAACTCGTTATAGAGCTGCGCTGCGAGCGTCTTGTTGTGAACGAGAACCAGTGTCGGCTTCTGAACCGCTCCGATGACATTTGCTATTGTAAACGTCTTTCCCGAGCCTGTGACGCCGAGAAGCGTCTGGTAGTTGTGACCCTTCTGCACGCCCGATGTCAGCTTCTCTATTGCTTCTGGCTGCGAGCCTTTTGGCTTGAACTCTGATTTTAGCTTGAATTTCATTTCAACAACTCCTTGCTGCGAAGCAATCGGTTGTAACTTATCGCAAACCTGTGAGCTTCATCTCGTATCCTCTGTATCAGTTTCAATGCGTTGCCCGTTCTGTCAAGTGCCAGCGGAAACGCAATTCCTGGCATATAGACTTCTTCAAGCTTCTTTGCAATGGATATTACCGGAATTTTGAGACCGAGTTTTTCGATCTCTTTTCTCGCCGAATTCAGCTGCCCGATTCCGCCATCGATTACGATCAGGTCTGGGAGATCCGAATGTTCCTTGATGAGCCGTCTGTACCGCCTCTGCACGACCTCGGCGATTGCTCTCGTGTCATCGATCCCATCAACCGTCTTGATCTTGAACCGCCTGTAATTGCTCTTGTCTGGTTTTGCATTCCTGAACTGCACCATCGAGCCGACTGTTGCGGTTCCTGAGAGGTGCGATATGTCGAAGCACTCGATCACAAGTGGCGCATCCTCCATGCCCAGTGCGCATTTGAGATCATCCAGCTTCTCGATCTCGCCAAAGAACGACGCTTCTATGTTCTTCATGACGAGATCCAGCAACTGCTTCTTCTCTCCGATCTTTGGCACACGGATTGCTACTTTACGACCTCGCTTCGCTGTTAGAAACGATAACATCGAAGAATCGATCTCTTGTGGGAGTATCAGCTCAGCAGGGACTACGTTTTCCGAATAATACTGAACCAGAAACTCTTCGAGGAAATCATCCACATATTCGAACTCAAACTCCTGTTTATTCTCAAGGGTTCCTCGGTAGATATTAAAGAGAATAAGATGGACTCTCCCATCTACAACAACGTAATTGATTATGTCTTCGTCGTATTTCCTTGAGAGCTCCATGTTCTGCCTTTCCTTGAGCCATTCAATCGCTTCAATCTGGTTGCGCAGTTTCAGAGCATACTCAAAGTCCAATTTGTCTGATGCCTCTGCAATCTCACGTTTTTTGGACTTGATTAGATCGTCCGTCTTTCCTTTCAGGATTGATTCGACCGCACGTATCCTCTCTGAATACTCGTCGCTTTTGATCCCTCCGATGCATGGCGCCTGACACAGATCGATGTGATACCTCAGACACGGCTTCTTTGGCATCCTCTTGCAGGTCCTGATCTGAAACGTCTTCTTGAGTGTCGAGAGGATGCGATCGCGGGCAGATGCCGAGACGAACGGTCCGAAGAACTTCCCGCCCCCGCTCTCATCCCGCATACGGGAAACGAGGAGACGCGGGAACTCCTCAGCGGTCAACTCGATGTACGCATACCGCTTCGAGTCCCTGAGGTCGATGTTGTACTTCGGGCGGTTCTTCTTGATCAGGTTGTTCTCGAGGACCAGCGCCTCGACCTCATTGTCAGTCACTATAAAATCGACGGAATCGATGTTTCGGATCAGAGCCTCGGTCTTCGGATCGAAATCACTCTTCTGAAGGTAGCTTTTGACCCTCTTCTTGAGATTCTTCGCCTTTCCGACGTAGATCACCCGTTCTGAGTCGTCTTTGAAGAGGTAGCAGCCCGGTTCGTCAGGAAGTTGAGATGGGTCGATCATGGAATCCTTCCCCTATTGCCCCCCTTACCTCCCTTGCCTCCCTTTCCCTCCACCTCCTTTCTGACATCTCTCGCCCTGCGCTCAACATCCCCTTTGCCAAAAACCCTCGCAACCAGCTCGATAGCCTCAAGATTCCGTGCGACGTTGTCCAGATACTCAAGAACATCACCCGTGTAAGCGTAAACTCCGTAATCGCCGATTTTGTGCACGATTCCCTTCGGATCAAGCCCATCGCGGCGCAGTTCGATCAATCTCTCTGAAAAAGCGCGCTCAGGGCATCCGCAGTACGGAGAATCCTTGCACGAACACGTCATGAAATCTGTTACGAATGCGACGATCTGGTCACGGATGTCCGAATCGAGAGTCGCAATCGAGTCTCCGGCGAAGACTATGTCATACGCTGCGCCCTGGAAGACCCTTGTCGGCACATGCATCTTCAGCGCAGCAGAGATCCTCGGAGCGTTCTTGAAATATACCGAGTCGAGCGTTTCGAGGGCGACAGCAATATCGATCGGAGATTTGCCGTCTTTGATCGCATCCCGGATCAGAAATGCCTGGTCCACACTCAGGAAGTGTGTCGAAACGATTCTGCCAAAACCGGTCTGTCTGGCAGAAGATGTGAGAAAACCATACTCAACCAGCTTCTTGAAGAGATACTCGAAGTCTCCGCCTCCGATCAGGAGATCGTTCATACTGCGGAGTTCGGATTTGCTTGTCGATAGTGCGGATGATGCAAGTAGCTCCTCGATCTGTTCAGGATCCTCGTACGTGATATCAACCGGCTCAATCTCCTCTTTCAACAGTTTGAATGCGATCTCGTCCTCGGTCTCGGTTCCGCTGTGGTATTTCCGGTCGGGTTCTGCGAGCAGCGCGACTCTTCCGAGATCGTGGTAATCCGGTCTCCCGGCACGCCCGAGCATCTGGTGAAACTCGTGCACGGATAACCAGTCGATACCCATCGCAAGCGACTCGAAGATGACCTGCGACGCAGGGAAATCGACACCAGCAGCAAGCGCCGCCGTCGTCACGACCACCTCAAGCTTGCCGTCTGCGAATGACTGCGATATGCGTCTGCGCTCCTCACGCGACAAGCCCGCATGGTATGCGGCGGCACGGATCCGGAGTGATTCTGCGATTTTATGGCATCTCTGGCGTGAGTTTGTGAAGACGATCGTCTGCCCGCGATAGCCTTTCGATGATGTTGTGTTCCATTCCTGCCGCGCCAGCCTGTCGATTATCCGTATCTTGTCACGTTCGGTTGCAAATAGCAGATGCAGCTCGATCGGAACCGGTCTCTCCTCATACCTGACCAGCTTTGCACCGAGCCTCTCTGCGAGCGCGGCAGGATCGCCGACGGTTGCCGAGAGGTAGATGAACTGCGCATCCGGCGCGATATACTTCAACCGTGCGATGAGACCGTCCAGCCGGTGCCCGCGCTCCTCGTCAGCAAGGGTGTGCACCTCGTCAATCACGATTGTTCCGATTTGCCCGAGCCGATCAGCCTTCCCTGCCCTGAGCAGGTAGTCCACGCCCTCGTAGGTGCCGACCCAGATCGTGGTTAATTTTGTCGGCGACTTCCTCTGCTTCTGCCGCCCCGCACTTATCCGGCTCACGCCGACCTGTGGCACAGTTGTGATCCCAATTGCGCTATAACGCTTCAAAAAATCTGTTTCCTTCTGATTCGCAAGCGCAACCAGTGGAACGATAAATAGAACGTTTCCCCGCCCCTCAAGGATGTTCTTTACCCCTGCAAGCTCGCCGATCAGCGTCTTTCCGGTCGCGGTCTCTGATACGATGAGCTGGCTTACACCTTTGAGTAAGCCGTTCTCGATTGCGAGCGACTGGACCGGAAGCAGTTCATCGATTCGTTCGGAAAGATTACTCTTAAAACGCTTTGGCAGTGGAAGATCGCGCACCAATGTTTTTTTTACGGTCGCAGGTCCCGTCGCCTCGATTGTGCGGTACAGTGTGAGGTCGTGATCAAGGCGTTCGAAATCGAGCATGCCAAGGATGCGGTCAAGGTCTCTTGTCTTGAGAAGCAGCCTCTCGATTCGCTCGGCGCCGGGTCCGCCTAGTTTCATTGCGCGGAGTTGCTTGCGCAGCTCTTCAAGCGCACAGTTCTGGCATAGCATCTCGCCTTTGTACGCAATCGACTGTTTACCGAGCGGACTGCACATATCTTCGAGCAAGCAGTACCGGCAGACGCGTATCCGCTTGCAGGAGAGCTGATACCCGCGCAGCATGTCCAGAAAATCCTCGCTCATCTTCTGATCTCCGGGTGCAAGCAGGATCTGATCGGCGCTTCTCAACATCTCGATTGCCTCAGAGGGCTTTCTGAAGTGATTGTCCGACATGAACTTCTCCGGACGCATCCCCTTTTTGGTTTCCGTGAGCGTGATTGTTCCGCAGAACAGAGGAGTCCTCTTCCCGACCCTGACCTGCATGAGGGTGATCTTCGATTGCTGCGGATTCACAAGGACGAAAGGCGGCATATATAACCCAATATAGATGTATTGTACATAACGCTTTCAGCAACAGAACCGAAATTCGGGACATATCCAATGACCAGCAGAGACAGAGACCAACAGCAACATAGACCACCAGAGGCAACTCGCCCGAACCCGGACGACTTCGGAATCCGTGACGGAATATCCGAAATCATCGCAACGACACTATCAAGATCGGGGATTCCGAATGCAGCGCCCATCGGAATCATCAGGAACCAGAACCGCGATCAGATCTGTGTGCGGCTCTTTTCAGGGTCGCACACGCGGCAAAACGTAATCGAGACCGGCGAGATCGCCGCAAACATCATCCACGACCCGGTCGTGTATGTGGAGTCGACATTCGGGGACCTCATCAGGGATGCGTTCGAATTTCCGGACGGTACGGGGTGTCCGGTGCTGAAAGGTGCGAGTGCGTGGCTGATATTTGAATGCGGGCGGTCGAAAGGAAATTTATTTGAGCTAACGCCTGTGCGCGGGGAGATCCATAACAAGCCGTTGCTCTGCACAAACCGCGGCTTCAATGCAGTGATAGAATCGCTTGTACATGCCACGCGGTATCGGCTGAAGGGGGATGCGAGATACATAGATCTGATCGAGCATTATGGACGAATCGTTCAGGTCTGTGGTGGTTCTCGTGAGAAAGAAGCAATTTCAAAGCTGAATACAATCATAGAGGAGATATCATGAAATCAAAACTCGAATGCATCCCGTGTCTTCTGAAACAGTCGCTCAATGCCGCAGAAATGGTGACGGATGACCAGGTGGTGCATGAAAAGGTGCTGAAATTGGTTATGAAGGAGTTGCTGGATGTCCCGCTCGGTCGCAGCCCCCCAACAATTGCGCATACCGTGTACTCCATAGTACATGATGTTACCGGATGCGACGATCCGTACAAGGATCTGAAAGTGGAATACAACGGGATTGCGATGGGGATGTATCCATGCCTCAAAGGTATCGTGGATGATTCGGAGGATCGGCTGTTCACTGCGGTGAAACTTGCGATTGCCGGAAACATAATCGATTTTGGAGCAAATATCCAGGTCAACATCAAAAAAACGATAAAGGACACCTTGGCAAGAGATTTTGCAATAAATGATTACCCTTTGTTCGTGAAATCGCTTGAAGACTCGGATAGTATACTTTATCTTGCGGACAATGCCGGGGAAGTAGCATTTGACCGGGTGCTCATCGAAGAGATACAAGAATACGCAGATATCATCTACGCTGTGAAGAAGGAGCCGATCATAAACGATGCAACGATGGAAGATGCGATATTCTGTGGAATCGATTCGCTTGCAGAGATTGTGACGACTGCGGACACGCCTGGGACGATTCTTGAGCGGTGCGATCAGGAATTTGTTGATATGTTCAGATCGTCCGATATGATCATCAGCAAGGGTCAGGGAAACTACGAATCGATAAGCGAGGAACCCGGAAATATCTTCTTCATGCTGCTTGCGAAGTGTCCTGTGATTGCAACCGATCTCGGCGTCAAAATCGGATGTGCAGTGCTTAAGCGCGGTACGGGTGCGGTGAAGGTCTGAGACGGTAGATGCAAAATAGCGTGCATGTTGTGTTCCATGTCAAGCAGTGCCGGTATAGCGAGGTCGCATGATACTGTTTTGATGTACCGGAGTAGTTACACCGCCCATATACTGCTCGCATACCTCACCCGCCCAGCACTTCGAACATCCCCTTGAAATGTGAATCAAACGTAATGATCTTCATAATATTCTCCTGCTGCATTACTGCCATGGTGGTCGCATCAGTAAAACTTATCCGCTTATCAAAAAGCCTGAAAAACAGTTCCCTTGCCTTATTGAGAACGGTAAC
>JAYEFS010000325.1:0-10258 GCA_034658695.1 Methanobacteriota archaeon
CATCAGGTGAGCTTGACGCGCCCTGTACACCGACGTTGGTGCCCGAGTCCGCACGCGCCACGCCGCAAATGGCTATGCCAGAGAGGTGTGTGGTCTCAGCGATGAGGGGAAACTGCACTGCACCCATGATTGTCGCTCCCGGCACAAGGCTCAGCGCATAGGGCACTGATCTGAATTCCTGCCTCGGTGTCATCTCGGAATCAGCGCCAACTTTTACCCCAAGCCACAGTGCTCTGCCATCGAAATAGCTCTGATCAAAGTCTATTTCCGTGTTGAACAAGCCATCGGTGACCTCTACCTGATGTGTATCCGTGTCCAGAGCCGTGCCTCCGGTTGAGACGTTATACAGTCCAAACGTCATCTCGTACGTTCTGGAGAGCGGACTGCCACTGCTATCAGCCAGCCGCCCCTGATAGTTAATCGCCGACGTAACTTCGGCTGCCCACGCCACTCCGACGGAGAGTGTGAGCATTGCAATCACTGTTACACTCAACAGTATATTCCGGTTTACCATATTTATTACCTCCCATATATCTCCACAATCTCTGCGCGCACGATCTGCATGATCGCAACACCCCCGTACCACGTAATGAGATGCCGATATGGCAACTCGGTCATAGAATTTAGCGGTGCTACACCCTCAAATACTCATGCAACCATGGGCAGAACGATCATAGATGGTAATTTGCCATTCAGTGATTGTACTTGAACCTTTCGGTAATTTTCATGGAATTATAATTATTAATAATGATAGTTTAGTCACACCCGTACTCAAGCAGCCGCACATTCCCGACCATCAATACCCTCATAGGAGTGTCCGTTCATGCAAGAGAACGCCTTCGGAGGGGGGGCGTTCAGATAGCAGAACTCCTGCCCAAGATCGTTTTCGAGCGCTGTGATCCGATTGTAGGAGTGATCGATCACCTGACCGCTGATTTTGCGCTTGCGCCACTTCCTGAAGAGCCGTCCTGCCGTGACGGCGTTGTCGCCCGCGGCAGGGTCCCGGACGTTGGCGAGACCGTGCGGTTTCTGCCAGAGCACTGCATGATGCAGAAGGTGCATTCAGGCGTGATTGTGCACTTAGGGGCCACCGAAAAATAACCTACTAAAATTGTGTCATTCGTCCATTCGTGAATTTCGTGATAAACTCGGCAGAAGGGATCACGAATGACACGTTTGAACGAATCGCACGAATGTCATGGATGTGGGGTGGCATCAGATAACTTTGCTACTTTATTTTTCGGTGAGCACTTAAGTGTCCACCGAATAACAACGTAGCAAAAGTACCTGCTCAATAACTCGTGGTAGGAACCACAAGATTGCACAGATTTTCAGGCACTGTCTGAAAATCCAGTGATTTTCGTAACCTTAACTCCGAATGGGTAGGGGATGGCACATTGTGAAAAACAGAAATTTGAAGTTAATTCGGCATTTAAAGCAGTTACAGCTGGTTTTTATGGCACTAACATATTCCCTATATTAGGGAGTAGAAAAGACGAAGCTATCTGCCCTATTTAGTGTTTGATCAACAAAAGGTGGGATATTATGGTGTATTTGATGAGACATGCCCCCTAAGTGATACGGAGTTAAGGTTCGTAATTGTCAGTTGGATGTACAACAACGCAAAAGACGTGAGGACTGAGATTGACAACACCCTTCGCGTCTCTCTCGCCTTTGCGCCCTTCTCGTTAAATTGGAAAACAATAACGAGAAAGACGCGAAAGACGCGATGGTGCAAAGAACAAAACTGATTCTGATGGATTCTGTGGTTTTCAAAAGATGTTGGAAGAGACTTATTCATCCTTCGCGTCTTGGCGTCTTGGCGTTTCTATGATTTAACGCAAAGGCGCAGAGACGCAGAGACACAGAGAGGTGCCCGCGACCCCACACACGCGAAGGCTGCCGATAGCGACCACAGAAAACAGCAGAACCAGGAACAAAAGTCTCCGTGTGTATTTCACGGGAATTTTCGGTTGTGCCAGATTTTCATAAGATTTCTGTGTTACTCTCGTGGTTTTTTCCGCCTCATCTAAACACATACCAAAAAATGCAATGGTATAGATATAACTACACTAATTTTTTTCCCATGATGACACTCCGATTTGCGACCATCGGCACGTATGTTATTTCAGAAAATCCAGTCTCATCCAGTATTTCTTCCATTTCAGAAATTGAATAGCATCTCCCTTCAGTTGAGAACATTAACAGAACGGAATACTCAGCTACCGGCAAAGGACCACTTTTTTCTGCATTCAGATGGGCACCATGGATCATTACCCTGCCACCCGGATTTAGATTCCTGTACGAATTTTCAAGTAGCATCCTGGCATCCCCAATATTCCAATCATGCAAGACATTGGAAAAGAGATGAACATCAAACCCACGAGGAAACTCATCTCTGAACATATCTCCGGCGATTACATTGATTTTATCCGACAACTTCCTCTTATCTATCGAGTATTCAACAATCCCATCAACCGGGGGCTTTTCAAAGACAGATGCTGTCAGATGGGGCTGTTGTGATACAATAGCCGCTGAATAGATGCCGGATGCACCTGCGATATCCAGTAACCTGTTATACCCTGATAAATCGATCGTTTTCGCAAGAATCGGGGCAAGGTATGCACCACGACTGTCCATGCCTGCCGTGAAAGCTCGAGCAAAGAGATCATCCTCCATTGCAAGTGACCACTCCATATCACCCTTCTTTGCGCCCCAGTTTGCAGGTTTGCCAGTCTGCAAAACCTTCAACATCTCTGAACAGATGGGTCTTTCTTTCAACGAAGAGATGTATGGTCCCAAAAACCACGGAGACGACTCGCTCAGATGATCTTTCGAAAGTTCTGTCAGATGATATCGACCCTCTTTTTCTATAATTAAGCCCAGTGACTTGAACAGAGTAAGCATCACGTCTAGCGGTCTCTCTTCAATCTGCAATGAGGAACATATCGTCTGCATATCTGCCGGAGTCTCATCAAGCCATGAAAAGAGATTGAGATGGGCAACTGCGGTTATAAAGAGGTCGTCAGAATAGACGCTGTCCCTCAATCTGAGTAAAGTTTCCGGATCCGTTGACGGAACTTCGGTTAGATTTTCTAAAATCATTGCAGGTCCCTTTTCCCATTTCGTCTGCCTTAATTCTTCCCCTACCCGAACACCCGGTGTAAAATCCCCTGTGTCGGGTGAGTTGGAATTGTTAACACCAGATGGTGCAACGGTTTTGGATGATCGATGGGCTTTGGGACAAAATTCATGCACATCCCCTCCAGTGTGGTACCACATCACCCATGATCTCCAAGTACCCCACTCGCCGAATATTGTGCCCCACAAGCTTCAGCCGCGTCTCAGTCTCCTTCCGTGATTCAAGTCGTTTCCTCAGTGGCGCGCCAAACCGGCATTTTACCATTGAATTGACCGTTTCCGAGATCGAACGCATATGATAATTTTCTAACCACTCCTGAGGATCTTCCCAGAGTGAATAAAGCATATCATACCACCCCAGAGCTCCTTTACTCTTAAAAGTCACATTGCTACGGGGTAGAAAGTATGGTGTGGCGTGGTTTTCCGAAACCAGATTAGTGATCCATCGACACCCGTAAATACCATCTCCAAGAACACTGTCCGGATCGGGATGGCAATTGAGTGTCTGATCAAAAGCCTCTGGAAACAGCGTAGTTTCTCCAACTGAGTGATTCGGACTTATAGATATGCCTGAAATTAGCTTATGTCGAACCCCTATACCCATGACTGCATAAGAGAACCCTTTCTTTGCAACAGAGTTCGATTCAGGGAAGCTGTCGTCTGCCTGTTCCTTGCTCGCAGACTTTGATTTCTTGCTACCTTTCTTAGAATTCTGTTTTTGTCGTTTATCGGCATAGTTCTCCTTATTTGAGGCACTAAATCCAGTGCCATCGAACGAAAATGTCTCCTCTTTACCCTCTACGCTTTCATTAGTTATTACTACGATTTCATCCAGAATTTTGTTTACCTGCCCTTTATCGTATCCACGTTCTATTGTTTTGTAAGAAAAATGGTAGCCTATACCCAATTTCTCCCGGAATAGAAGCAAAAACCCCTCAGCCAACCTATTTGATGAGTTCACGTACGTTTGTAACAGTAGAACTTTGGCGACGCCGGCTGGATCAGTTGGCGGTCTGCCGGGTCCCCGTTTTCTGGGAGGTGTTCTCTTTTTTATCCGTTCATCCGCCTCATCGACGAGATCCCTTATGTTGTCCAGATAGTAAATCATCTCGTAGATCTGCGCCTGGTCATATTGTGCCCAGTCGGTTGTTACCGGTTCTTTACTCTTGTATTCAAATGTCCCATCCCGAACACTCTTTATGATTTTTCTGAGTTCTTCGCCCTGTTTTTTGGATGGCATGCCGCGATAATGAATCGATAAGTATATAAGCTTATGGGTGTATACACCCATACTATGGAAGGGGCGCTTATCGCGTTCACAGTACCTACCGGCAAAGACCGGACCCGAGCGAGTGCATTCGCAAAATCGTTTTACGGGCAGGAAACCAGCTCGCATCACGGGAAGTATAGATACCGTAGGCACGGTCTCATGGATGAAATCCCATACAATAAGCTGATACGAGGGGTGATCATCATCCGGGCTGATGATGTGGGGCGAGTCACGGAGTTTTTAGAGCAATATTCTGCTGAATACCATGTTCGTGTGGTGGAACTCACAGAGATGGATCGCGAAGTGATGGAGCCGTCGGTTGAGTAATATTGTCCCAAAGCCTGATCGATGATAAAGTATATATTCATTGATCATGCAGATGTTACAGAATTGAAGATAACACAGGTGAACTGTTTGGATGAAGAAAACAATGGACAAAACGAATTAGCATACGAATCAATCGTACCACTCGATGAGTATCTTGCCGCCGGAATCCACATCGGAACCCAGCAGAAAACAGGAGACATGGCGCGTTTCATATACCGGGTTCGTGTCGATGGGCTCTATGTTTTAAACGTAGAATTGACTGATGATCGCATCCGCGCGGCATCCGAGCTCCTGTCGCGATATTCCATGCCGAATGTACTGGTCATATCAGCGCGCCAGTACGGGCAGCGCCCTGCAAACATGTTCGCAAAACTCACTGGCGCAACCTCCATCATAGGCAGGTTCGTGCCAGGTACGCTGACCAACCCACAATATGACTACTATATCGAGCCTGACATTCTCATGGTGACCGATCCGACCGGCGACGCGCAGGCGGTAAATGAGGCAGTGAGTGTCGGGATTCCCGTGATCGGGCTTTGCGACACAAACAACGCAACATCGAATATAGATCTGGTGGTCCCAACCAATAACAAGGGACGAAAAGCGCTTGCAATGGTATACTGGCTCCTGGCAAGGCAGATATTCTCGATAAACGGCAAAACGAACTTTGATCATGGCGTAGAAGACTTTGAATCCGAATTATAACAAAGGGATTTACACGCTGATCCTGCAGTTGCACGAAGACGCTACGCGGGACGTTGGGAAACTCGGGGTTATGCATCTGAAGCGCGGCTACTATGCATACACCGGATCAGCACGCGGGTCTGGTGGCTTCAAACGAATCAGCCGCCACATAGATGTCCTGCACGGTAAGAACCAAACCCGAAAATGGCACATCGACTACTTGTTGCCGATTACGTCGTTTCGGTGCGCGGTGGCATCGCCAACCGATTGTGACCTTGAATGTGTTGTGGCAGCAGGGATTGGCTCCGTGTGCGAACCCATTCTCGGATTCGGCTGCACCGACTGCCGTTGTGCATCACACCTCCATTTTGCAGGTGTGTATGGCGATCTGCGGAATTCCGCCATAAATGCGCATCTTGGTGCGGGGCTCTCTCCGCAATGCTTAAATGATGATCCTGCGAAACTGATTGATAATGGCAAAGACAACCACTGAAAAATACTGCACAACATGTGGTGCGCATCTAGTTGAACCGGGATATGTCCAGTTCCCGTGCCCGAAATGTGAAGTAACCATCGGGCGGTGCGTATCGTGCCGAAAGCAGAGTAATTTGTATACCTGTCCTGCATGTGGATTTACAGGACCGTGAGGTGAGATAAAATGGGAGATGTAGCAGCAGTACTCAAGATCATGCCGTCTGGCGTGGACGTTGACCTCGCAGCACTCAAGAAGAACCTCGAAGATGCGGTGCCGAAAGGAACCGAATTGCGCGGGATAACCGAGGAACCCGTTGCATTCGGGCTCGTTGCCCTGATGGCAACTGTTGTCCTCGGCGATAGCGAGGGCGGAACAGATCCCGTGGAGGCTGCGTTTGGGCAGGTTCCCGATGTTGAGAGCGTGCAGGTAGCCGAGGTCGGCAGACTATTATAATGGATTACCGGACACAGGGCTCGTAGATCAGGGGTAGATCGTTACGTTCGCAACGTAAAGGCCGCGGGTTCAATTCCCGCCGAGTCCATCACAGTCGAATGGTTGAATGGGGCAATTGTCGCCTGACGCAATGAAAGAGGGGTTACTTGCGCCTGATCACCCGCATACACCCCATACCTCCTACATGCCTACATACCTTGAGTCAAATAACAAGCCGGAAGGAACGATGGCACCCGAGATCACCGAAGACAATGTCACAGTAGATACTGGCGAAGCATTCTACAACCCGCACATGCGAATCGACCGTGAGATCACGATCGCATCACTCGCTGCATTCAACGAGACCATCGATCGCATCGAGTCGTACGTTGATTCATTCGCGGCAACAGGCATCCGGGGATTGCGTGCCGCTTCAAAACTCGGGATCAGTGTGACGCTCAACGACATAGACCCGGACGTTTCCAGCCTGATCAGACGAAACATCGTTTCAAACGATCTGCAATCACACTGCGAGGCTGCAAACGAGAATGCGAACACGCTACTAAATCGAAGGCGGTTTGATGCCGTCGATCTTGATCCCTTCGGGTCGCCTGCTCCGTATCTTGCTGCGGCATCACACTCCGTACGAAAGATGCTCCTGGTCACCGCAACCGACACTGCGCCGCTCTGCGGTGCGCACCTGAAGTCAGGGATTCGCAAATATGCGTGCGTACCCATAAACAACGAGTACCATGCCGAGATCGGGGTGCGGGTCCTGCTGGGCTCAATTGCGCGGGCGCTCGCAGTGGTGGATGGGGCAACGATCCCGCTCCTTGCTTATGCAAGGCGGCATTACGTCCGTGTCTATGTGAGGGTACTGAAACGGGTCTCTTCTGCTGACGATTCCATGAAGAAACTTGGTTTCATTGTCCACTGCCCACAGTGCAGCTTCAGAAGACCGATAGCAGGTCTTGCGCCATTAATATCGGGTGAATGCCCGATATGTGGCTCCAGGATGCAGGCAGCCGGTCCGCTCTGGATAGGTCACCTGCACGATTACGCGTTCTCTAAATCGGTTCTTTCCGAGTTGAACGAAAAAGGATCTGACAAACATGCGATCAAACTAGTGGAGATGTGCAGAGACGAGATCGATGCCCCTACATTCTATGATTACCATCGAATCTGCCACACAATCGGAATTTCACCGATCCCGATCGATCTGGCAGTTGACAAACTCCGAAATGCCGGATTTGAGGTATCCCGGACGCATTTCTCAGGAACCGCGCTCAAGACCGATGCGGATATCCATGCGATCATCAAGGTGCTCTCGGATGGGGCATGATGTGAAATTTGCTGGTTCTAACGTTTTCTGTGGTCGATAGCAGTAGCCCACCCACACGTTGTAGTAATCGTGGGCGACACTCCTTCTTCTTTGCGTCTCTGCGACTTTGCGTTAAATCAGAGGAACGCAAAGACGCGAGGGCGCAAGGGCGCAAAGGTTGGAAACCACAGAATCCATTAGAATCAGGAAATTTGGTCGTTTGGTATTGACCGTTTTGGTCATGATTGTGTGGATTCTTGTGGTTCCCACCATCATGGTATTGAGCATGTTCCACAGGTGCAGCGTCGGTGAACCGGGCAGGGTTGACCAAACCTTTATCCAAAGAGCCAGCGCAAGAACAGACCCATGGGCTCGGATATTGGAGACCTGTTCGAGAGACGCGAGGCTGAATTCACGCATCTGCGCGGGCAGACCGTTGCGATCGATGCGTACAACACGATCTATCAGTTTTTGAGCAGCATACGGCAACGAGATGGCACGCCACTCAAGGATTCGCACGGCAGGGTGACGTCGCACCTCTCAGGGCTGCTGTACCGGACAACGAACTTAATCGAGGCGGGACTGAAACTGGTCTTCGTCTTTGACGGCGTTCCGCCGGACTTCAAGGCAGAAACAATCGAGAAGCGAAGAGAGGTGCGCAGGACCGCGGAAAGAGATTGGAAGGAAGCGCTCGCAACGGGAAGTGAGGATGCGTTCAAGTATGCGCAGGCAACATCACGGCTTGATTCAGAGATGGTTACGGATGCGAAGCTGCTGCTGGAATCGATGGGGCTTCCGATCGTTCAGGCGGCAAGCGAGGGCGAGGCGCAGGCGGCATACATGGCGAGAAACGGTGATGTCGCATTCGCGGGATCACAGGACTATGATTCGCTGCTCTTCGGAGCACCCCTGGTTGTCAGGAATCTTGCAATAAGCGGCAAAAGGAAACTGCCCCGGAAGAATATCTACGTGGAAGTGAAACCCGAGATAATCGAACTGCATGCCGGGCTTGACAGTCTCGGAATCACGCGTGAGCAACTAATCGATATTGCGATACTCACCGGAACCGATTACGACGCCGGAATTTATGGAATCGGGGCAAAGAAGGCGTTGCAACTGGTGCGCAAACACGGAACAATCGAAACGATTCTCGCAGAACTGGACGAGTCAATCGAGTATCTTCCGGAGATTAAGGAGTTCTTTATGCGCCCGGATGTCACTCTTAATTACTCCCTGAAATGGAAGAAACCGGATGAATCAAAGATAAGTGCGCTTCTCTGCGCTGAGCACGACTTTTCAGAGGCACGCGTCGCAAAAGCAATCGAGAGGCTCTCTTCAGCGTCCAGTTCGATAGGGCAGAGCACGCTTGATATGTGGGGCTGAAAGGATGGGCATCTTCAGGAGCCATTCCGAACTCTACGCGATCACGGTTTCGCTTCTCTTTGCGGACTTCGGCACCGGCATGATGATACCGATGATGCCGCTGTACGTTACCGAATTGCACTCCGGAATGAATCTTGATGTGGTGATCAAGTCGGCACTGGTATTCGCAATCTTCGGGCTATTCTCGGTTATATCCTACCCGGTGATGGGGCGATTCTCTGACAGAATCGACATGCGGAAGCCGTTTGTGCTCGCAGGGCTAGTCGGCTTCACAGTGCTATCTCTCGCATCTGCGTGGGTTACAACATTCGAGCAGTTGCTGACAATCCGTGTCGCGCAGGGAATCATGGTCGGTGCGATGGCTCCCTCTGTTCTTGCGATGTTAACACACGTCTCAACATCAGATAATCGGGGCAGGTCGATGGGGATCTACTCAACGATCAGAGCCATCGGACCTGCTGCGGGATCTGCAGCTGGCGGTCTGATCGCAGGGTCATGGGGTTTCGATTGGGGTTTTTACGTCTGTGCGGCTCTGGGACTTGTGAGTATCATCTTCGTGAGCCTCTTTGTCAGGGAGACACATGAGACACGCGAGAGACGTGGTGCCAGTGAAATGTATGACAACCATGAGGATGAGACCAGCAGAGGCGGCAGCGGCACGACCACAACCATCGCCCACAACTCGAACAGCGAGATTAAGCTGCTCGTGTATGCGGCGTTCACAACAATGCTTGCGCTCATGATCGTTGCAACGATGCTTCCTGCGTACCAGTTGCATCTGGAGGCATCCACTGGTGGGCTGGGAATCGCCATAGCCGCCCACCTCTCGGCACGCCTGATATTCCAGACTCCCGTGGGTATACTATCGGATCGCATCGGCAGAAGAAACATGATTGTGGGCGGGCTCTTCACAACAGCGATCCTGCTTATAGGGATGGCTCACGCACAGACCGCACTCCAGCTCCCTGTGCTGATGTTTTCTGCAGGCATAACCTCTGCTGCCGTCACCATACCCGCACTCGCATCCGGAGCCGATCTCGCAAGCCCGGGCATGGTCGGGCAGCAGATGAGCCTATTTCCGATGGCGAGCGGCATTGGAATGGTGGTGGGACCGCTGCTTGCCGGATTCGCAGCCGCCTACCTCTGGTTTGCTGCGCCATTCTACATCTGCGCCGGACTGATGGTCGTGGTGGGGGTACGGATCATGATGGTGCTTGCGCCGTAG
>JAYEFS010000326.1:0-2360 GCA_034658695.1 Methanobacteriota archaeon
AAAAAAGAAAGTGTAGCGGGCGGGTGCCCACTGCAACTCACTTGACGATGATCCCGGTCTGTTTGCATATCACTTTGGAGGATGGTGTGTGTATGATCTGGACGTCGTATGTTCCCACAGCGGATATAGAGCTGTCTACGAACCACACATCACCAACCCCTTTTGTGCCAGTAGTCATTTCACTACTTGCAGTAGCGTTAGCATAGAATAATGCGCCGGACCATTCATCCACACCGCTTTCCTTATACTGCACCGTCAGAGACGATATATCCAGTGTATCTCCGCCATCGTGAGCTATCTTAATGGCATGATTCGCACCACCCACAATACCCGCTGCATCAGCCAGTCTCAGTGAAGCCGATGGTGCCGCCTCGCCAGGTCCCATTCCGAACACGAATGCCCCGATGACCGCAGCCAGTATCACGGTGATCGCAACCATCAGTATGACACCGATGACTGGCGATACCGCTTTCTCGTCCTTCCTTACGCTCTTCCTTATGTTCTTGGTTTTCATTGTTCTAACCCCCATGGTTATCGTATTTTCGACCGCGTTCATTACTTCCGGCGGTCGTCTATCGTCTTCTTCAATCTCTCAGCCCACATGTCTCCTGTCTCTGTGTATGGGCATTCGAGATAATGCTCAACTGCCGTCGCAACCGCATCCTTCGTTGTCTTGTGACCGGACTTCTGCTTAAGGGCTGCCAGATCGTCGTCGGTTAGCACGGTTTGCACATGCACTATCTTTGTCATTATCTCGCTCCCGCGGGATTACTCCCGGTACATATCTCATTATCATTATGAACTATATAAAGGCTTCGGTCTGCCAGAGTGCGGGTGATGAAATGTTCGCGGTTCCGCGGGAATCGAAAGGATTTTTCGTGGGGGTGGGGGATTGCGGGGGAATTGTGATTTCGAGCGAAGATTTTTGAGTCTGAAGGGCAACATGATTCCAGTGATCTTCATGCAGATGAAAGCGATATACAGAGACCACGTCTTAAAGCCACTCACGAAGCTGGATTTACCAGAAGAAACAACAGTGCGTATAACAGTAAGAGGAAGCTTTAGCGAATTGCTTGATGAGTCAGGAGAGCTGGAAGCAAAGAAAGGTACAGACAAAGTTTTAGCGGATATGAGGATATAGAATTACTGTGAATAGGTGTGTTTTAGATACTTCTGTCATAATAAAAAGCATTTTTAAGCCACCAAAATCCCTGGTTCTAACGTTTTCTGTGGTCGATAGCAGTAGCCCACCCCCACGTTGCAGTAATCGTGGGCGCCACTCCTTCGTCTTTGCGTCTTTGTGTCTCTGCGACTTTGCGTTAAATCAGAGGAACGCAAAGACGCGAGGGCGCGAGGGCGCAAAGGTTGGAAACCACAGAATCCATCAGAATCAGGGATTTTTCGATTGTGCCTTTTCTGGTTACCATGGATTCTTCCAATTCTATTAACCGCAGATGCACGCAGATGCCTGATTATTAAATCCGCGTTTATCGTCGGTTCATTATATTTTCAACTGACTGGAAGAGCTCTACAAAACCGACATCGAGCGGCTGAATAGATGATTAATCTAATCGAGCTCGGGTTCATTGTCACGGAATATACCAGAGAGCCGATTAAATTTCCGATTTTAAGATGAATCCTGCGATCAAAGACATGATCACACATACACGGAACCCCACAAGTCTTAAGTATTATCACAAAATTCAACTACCTGATGCGAGGATTATTCCGGTATGAGGAGAAAGATACGATCATGCACAGACTCGACCCGCGGGTTAAGCTGTGCTGGGTCTTCGGAATGTCGGTTCTGAGCATGCTTCTCGGAACACCGCTGCTTCTTGCCGCCGCATTTGCATCCACAATCCCTTTCTGGGCGCTGGTCAAACCGTCCGGGGCAAAGGTCCGCGCGATACTATTCGTCTTTGGCACAATGGTCTTCGGATTCATGCTCACGCAGTCATTCTTCTACTACTGGGGGGACCCGGAGAACCCGACATTCACAATCATCCCTGCTGCGTTTCCCGTGCTCGGGACACTCACCGGCGGGGTCCATTTCTATCTGGAAGGCGCGGTCTACGGGCTGCTTCAGTCGCTCAGGTTCATGACCACAGTGAGCGCGGCTTCGGTCTTCGTTGCGAGCACACACCCGAGCGAACTCCTTGTCGGGCTGGTGCGATTCATCAAGGTTCCGTTCACAAACTCCTGGATCGGAGTTCCGAACGAGATTGCATTTATGGTGTCGTCGGCTGTTGGTTTTGCGCCCTCGATGATCGAGGAGAGTATAATCATCATAAACGCGATGCGAGCACGGGAAACGCAGCAGGGATGATTGTGAATGTCGGGTTCTCCGGGTCCCCCCA